>NZ_JAOTGJ010000046.1:0-10206 GCF_044427225.1 Streptococcus sp. 2022WUSS037
CCTGAGTACAATCCCATCGAGAAAATCTGGGCTCACATCAAAAAACACCTCAGAAAAGTATTACCAAATTGCAATACTTTTCTTGAGGCACTTTTGTCCTACTCTTGTTTCAATTGACTATATTTGTTCTTAGCCGTGTATGTTGGTTTGGTCGCCTGTACATGGCTTTTTTTGTTTGAACTTTAATAATCTTTTGCTAGCCATTCCATGACTTTTGCATAAACTGTTTTCTTAACAGTTCCCCCCTGTACCACTTTTTTATAAGTGATTGGGTTAATACCGATAGCTTGCGCTGTCGCTTTGGCTGTTAGCATGCTATCCGCTTGCTTACGGCGTACGGCTTTTGCTTGTAGCTCAGTTATAATCATAGTTTACCTCCTCTTGTTTTTGTAAGGTTTTTCTTTACTTGACTTTATTTTATAAAACTTTTCTTTACTTATCAACAAGAAATATAAAAATTCTTTACAAGAGCATTTTTTGTATGTTATACTCATGTTTGAGGTGGTGAATATGACCAATATAAAAAATAACTTGAAAGATTTAAGATTAAGTAAAAATCTAACTCAACAAGAACTAGCTGACCAATTAAACTTAAGGCTTTTAGATGGAAAGAAGCCCATTTCTAAAATGAATATTTCCAACTGGGAAAATGGAAAACATTCTATCAAACCAGATGTTGCAAGGTTAATTGCAGATTACTTTGAAGTGCCGCTAAGCTATCTTTTAGGCTATGAAAAAGAAATTAATAGCGCTTTATATGAAATTTTGCCAACTGCCATACAAAAGACTGATGAACAATATGAGCATTACTTGAAAGTATATAAATCATCAATTGTTGGCGCTAATGAACAGTTAGATAATGTTGTAAACTCCTTAAATCCTGATAAAAAGTTTTCACTAGAAGAGACAAGTGAGTTTTTAATAGCTTTAGCTGGTGAGATAACTAAATTAGAAACTTCATCAGAAGCATTGTTAAAACTAAAAGATATTCAAATCAAAAATATTACAATGAAGCATGAACTTGAACATTTCAAAAACTACTTCGAAAATAAGTAGCATACTTAATTGTTAAATAATAACTATCATTCATGTATAAATACCTAACATAACCACGCGCCTTGCCTGCTGATGGAAAGAAAGGTACAAATACATGAATATCAAAGATAAAATCAAAAAGAACGGTCAAAAAGTTTACTATGCTAGTGTCTATCTAGGCGTTGACCAACTAACGGGCAAGAAAGCCCGTACAACTGTTACAGCAACCACTAAAAAGGGGGTTAGAGTAAAAGCTCGTGATGCTATCAATGCTTTTGCTGCTAACGGCTATACAGTTAAAGACAAGCCGACAATTACCACATATAAAGAGCTTGTAAAAGTTTGGTGGGATAGTTACAAAAACACCGTTAAACCAAACACACGCCAATCTATGGAAGGCGTGGTTAGAGTGCATCTACTGCCTGTATTTGGCGATTACAAGCTATCTAAGCTAACGACACCTATTATTCAACAGCAAGTAAACAAATGGGCTGAGAAAGCTAATACTGGGCAAAAAGGGGCGTTTGCTAACTACTCCTTACTCCATAACATGAATAAGCGTATTTTGAAATACGGTGTTTCTATGCAAGTGATAACATATAACCCAGCTAATGATGTTATCGTGCCACGTAAGCAACAAAAAGAAAAAGCTGGTGTAAAATATCGAGATAACAAAGAGTTGAAACAATTTCTTGATTATCTCGATACCTTAGACCAATCAAACTATGAAAACCTGTTTGATGTTGTCTTATACAAGACTTTGTTAGCTACTGGTTGCCGTATCGGTGAGGCTCTAGCTCTTGAATGGTCTGATATTGACCTAGACAATGGTATTATCAGCATTAACAAAACACTCAACAGATTTCAAGAGATAAACTCGCCTAAATCAAGCGCTGGTTATCGTGATATACCAATAGATAATGCTACGTTACTTATGCTCAAGCAATACAAAAACCGGCAACAAATGCAATCATGGCAACTAGGACGGTCTGAAACGGTTGTATTCTCTGTATTTACAGAAAAATATGCCTATGCTTGTAAGTTAAGACAGCGCCTAAATAAACATTTTATGGCAGCTGGCGTGACTAATGTATCATTCCACGGTTTTCGTCATACACATACGACAATGATGCTCTACGCTCAAGCTAGCCCCAAAGATGTACAATACAGACTAGGACACTCTAACTTGATGATGACTGAAAATGTTTATTGGCACACTAACCAAGAAAACGCAAAAAAAGCTGTCTCAAATTATGAAACAGCTATCAATAGTTTATAAGGGTTGCCCAATTTTGGGTTACCCTCTTACTATACCTAATTTTCACTAGGGGTAGTACAAAGGGTAGTAAATTCTAAAAAAGCACCTTGGGATGATGCCCCAAAGTGCTTAATATCAAGGCTTTTAAGCCCTTAACCTCGTAAAGAGATTATTTTCTAAGGAAGTAATCGCTTCACCATCCACAGAAATAAATACATATCCTCCAGGAATAGTCTGACCTGAAATTTGCTTATCACCAGCATGAACAGGATCGATTTTCAAGATGCTTTCTTTAGCCTTTTTCTCGCTGTCAGGAAGACTAGCATCCGTCGGTTTCACTTCTACCTCAGTAGCTTCTTCCTTTTCTGTTTTTCTATCCGAATCTTCTACCAGCTCTTCCTCAATAGCAAGTGGCGTCTCCGTTACCTTGGCTTCGATTTCTGTACTCATAATAGCTGTTTCATCAGCTTTTGCAACTGCTCCCACACCTGTTCCACACCACATAAGCGCAATCATAATAGAAGCTAATCCAACCTTACTCTTTCTCAACGAAAAAATTTCAGTCTGTCTATTCATTTTTTCTCCTTGTTTTCTATCATTTAATACTCAATACACACAGTGCCTACTCTAATTATAGAAAACCAATCTCACATAGTATTATGTTTCGTTTGTTTTTTATCTAATCTGCCCATGCTCATTCCTAAGAATATGCCTCAAAACAAAGCTGGGCTCAAGCCCAATACCACTTCTCTGATTTCGTCTTCCCACTCCCAAAATAAAAAATACCAGCTACACCACATAGCTGATATTTCAGATAATTATTTCCCACTTCTGACACAAGCCTCGTAAGTCTGCTCCATGAGCATGGTAATGGTCATCGGACCAACTCCACCTGGAACAGGGGTAATATGACTAGCAACTTCTGATACCTCATCGTATTTGACATCACCGATTAGCTTGCCATTTTCATCACGATTCATACCAACATCAATCACCACGGCACCTGGCTTAACAAATTCCTTGGTCACAAAATGACCACGACCAATGGCAACAACAAGAATATCGGCCTGACGAGCAAGCTCTGGCAAGTTTTTGGTACGAGAATGCGCAATCGTTACAGTAGCATTGGCATCCAATAACAGCTGTGCCATCGGTTTACCAACAATATTAGAACGACCAATAACTAAAGCTGACTTCCCTTCCAGCTCAATCTGATATTCCTTGAACATTTCCATAATTCCTGCTGGGGTAGATGGAATCATGACAGGATGACCTGACCAGAATTTCCCCATGTTAGTCGGATGAAAACCATCCACATCCTTATCTGGGTCAATGGCCAACAAGACCTTCTCCTCGCTGATATGGGCTGGTAAGGGCAATTGCACCAAAATACCATGCCATTCATCATCCTGATTATAGCGCTCAATCAAATCCAACAAGTCTGACTCAGAAATCGTATCTGGAACGCGAACAACCTCACTCTTGAATCCAGCAGCTAGAGCTGACCGCTCCTTATTCCGTACATAAACCTGACTAGCAGGATTTTCGCCAACTAAAATAACTACAAGACCTGGTACCAAACCCTTTTCTTCTTTTAATCGAGCAGTTTTCTCTGCCAAGGCAGCCTGCATTTTTACACCTAGTGCTTTCCCATCAATGACCGTCATACCTACACTCCTTTTGTTTTTTCTATTATACCCTAAAATTCTCCGACTGACTATACTTGTACAAAGTAGAATATAGCATGTAGCAAAAAACTCCGAACAATATCGGAGTCGTACTTATTTGTTCATTTATAGTCTTTTAGTTTACTTTTAGTACTAGGCAACGAGCTGCAGACAGTACTGGAGTACGGCAAAGCGAGTTAACGAAGTAATAAAAGAAAAACTAAATGACTATATTACAAGACCTTAGACAAGAAATCCTTAGTCCGTTCTTCCTTGGTATGTTCAAAGACTTCTTCAGGCGTTCCATCCTCCACGATGACACCACCATCCATAAAGATAACCCTGTCAGCTACCTCACGCGCAAATCCCATCTCATGAGTCACGATAACCATGGTCATCCCTGACTTAGCCAAATCCTGCATAACAGCAAGAACTTCACCAACCATTTCAGGGTCTAGCGCAGAGGTCGGTTCATCAAAAAGTAGGACATCTGGGTCCATGGCCAGACCACGTGCAATAGCGATCCGCTGTTGCTGACCACCTGAAAGGCTTTGTGGATAGGCATTCGCCTTATCTGGCAATCCTACCTTTTCAAGTAATTCCTTAGCCTTCTTCTCAGCCTCATCCTTTGCAATTCCCTTTGTTTTAATAGGTGATAAAGTAATATTATCTAATACCGTCATATTCGGAAAAAGATTGAACTGTTGAAAAACCATTCCCATCTTTTCACGCATCTTGAAAATATCATTTGACTTGTCAGTAATATCAACACCTTCAAATGTAACAGTTCCCTTGGTCGGTACTTCTAAGAGGTTCATTGTACGTAAGAAAGTCGATTTCCCTGACCCTGATGGACCGATAATAACGACTACCTGACCTTGTTGAATATCTAAATCAATTCCTTTTAGAACCTCATTCTTTCCGAAGTACTTATGTAAATCCTTGATAGAAATAATTGCATTAGACATGGAACTGCCCTCCCTTGTTCAACTTTTTCTCAAACGACTGAATAATCACTGTTAGCACCGTTGTCATAATTAGATAATAGCTCGCTGCAAATACAAGTGGTGTTAAAGGAATATAAGAAGTGGATTGAACTGTCTGAGCACCGTTCCATAATTCCATCACACCGATGGTTGACAAAAGTGAACTATCCTTAACAATAGTCACAAATTCATTTCCCAAGGCTGGAAGAATATTCTTGATAGCCTGTGGCATGATAACGTAACGCATGGCCTGCTTTGGTCTAATACCAAGCGAATAAGCAGCTTCCAACTGTCCTTTTGGTACAGCATTAATACCTGCACGAACAGTTTCAGATACATAGGCACCCGAGTTCATCGAAATAACAATGATACCTGGAATCAAGCGTGTCAAATCAACCGTCAAAATTCCTAGCTGAAAAGTTGGTGCTACAAAATGTGTCATAGCAAAAGCAATCATAATCTGGACAATCATCGGTGTCCCACGGAAAATCCAGACATAGATATTGGCAGTCCAAGCTAACACTTTATACTTACTACGCTGAGCAAAGGCAAGCAACACACCTAAAATACTACCAAAAAATACTGAGAAAAATGCAATAATGAGGGTAACAATTGCCCCATAATTAAAATAAGCCCAATACTCAGGCAAAAAAGAAAAATTCATTCATCTTACTCCAATTCTGTCATTTAGAGTCTATTATACCATTTTTGAATATTTATGCAATACTTTTGTTTATAATATTCATTTTACATAAGAAAAAAGCACCCTTAGGTGCCTCTCACTTCTTCTTAGTACAATAGCTCATAGATTTCCATTGCAATCAAGTCGATGCTATCAAACGCGTACGTTTCACGAGCAGCAACATCACGCAAGGTAAATACTGAACCATTTTCCTCGTCATAGCTATAAGCCACTTCTGCAACAACAATACCATCACGTTCGAAATTACGTTTCAACGTACCGCCGTCATTAGCCATAGCTTCCAGACGATTGATAATTCTCACCAAATGTGATTCCATATTCGTTCTCCTAATCCTTTTTATAGGAATATTTTACCACATATTGCCAAAAAAGTCTTATTTTTTCCCTATTTTCTTCCTATCGCCCTATTTTTCATAGAAAGTTTTTCCAAGCGTAGCAGTTTCTTGATTTTTCTATGAATCTTGTTATAATAAAGTTAGAACTGACCTTTTTTGACTATTCAACAATAGGTCACATTTTTCACAGAAAGAGGTAGAATTATGCTCTGCAAAAATTGTAATATCAACGACGCAACGATCCATCTCTACACCAACTTAAACGGTAAACAGCAGCAGGTAGACCTCTGTCACAACTGCTACCAAATCATGAAAACAGACCCAAATAATGCCATCCTAAAAGGCTTAGGAGATTTAACAAATCCTAACAATATGGATCCCTTTAGTGAATTCTTCAATCACCTAGGTGGCTATCCTGGCAATACCCCTGCCGGAAAAAATCGCGAACAGACTCCTCCCACTCAAGCCGGTGGGCATAATGGACGTGGTGGACAAACCCCTCCTCCGCAACAACCCCAACAACCAAATGGACTCCTTGAAGAATTTGGTATCAACGTTACCGAAATTGCCCGTCGTGGGGATATTGATCCAGTAATCGGTCGCGATCAAGAAATTACCCGTGTCATCGAAATTCTCAACCGTCGTACAAAAAACAACCCTGTTCTTATCGGTGAGCCTGGTGTAGGTAAAACAGCGGTTGTTGAAGGCTTGGCTCAAAAAATTGTCGATGGCGATGTCCCACAAAAATTACGAGACAAGGAAGTCATTCGTCTAGATGTTGTCAGCCTCGTACAAGGAACAGGTATCCGTGGACAATTTGAAGAACGCATGCAAAAACTCATGGAAGAAATCCGTAATCGTCGCGAAATCATTCTTTTTATTGACGAGATTCACGAAATTGTCGGTGCTGGATCTGCAGGCGATGGTAACATGGATGCAGGCAATATCCTCAAACCAGCCCTCGCACGTGGTGAAATGCAACTAGTCGGTGCAACAACGCTCAACGAGTACCGTATTATCGAAAAAGATGCCGCCCTAGAACGCCGTATGCAACCTGTAAAAGTTGAAGAACCAAGTGTCGAAGAAACCATTACCATCCTCAAAGGTATCCAAAATAAATACCAGGATTACCATCATGTTAAATACTCTGATGCTGCTATCGAAGCTGCCGCAGTACTGTCCAACCGCTACATTCAAGACCGTTTCCTCCCAGACAAAGCTATTGACCTTCTGGATGAAGCTGGTTCAAAAATGAATTTGACCCTCAACTTTATTGATCCAAAGGAAATTGACCAACGCCTGATTGATGCCGAAAATCGTAAGGCACAAGCTACACGGGATGAGGACTATGAAAAAGCAGCCTATTTCCGTGACCAAATTGCTAAGTACAAGGAGATGCAAAAGGCAACTATCAGCGAAGAAGATATTCCACTCATTACTGAAAAAGAAATTGAGGCCATCGTTGAGCAAAAAACAAATATCCCTGTTGGTGATTTAAAAGAAAAGGAACAGTCCCAGCTTGTGAACCTCGCTAGTGACTTAAAAGCCCATGTTATCGGACAAGATGAAGCCGTTGACAAGATTGCTAAAGCCATCCGCCGTAATCGTGTCGGTCTCGGTGCTCCAAATCGTCCCATTGGCTCCTTCCTCTTTGTCGGACCAACAGGTGTCGGTAAAACCGAATTGTCTAAACAATTAGCTATCGAACTCTTCGGTTCGGCTGACAGCATGATCCGCTTCGACATGTCCGAATACATGGAAAAACACGCTGTAGCTAAACTCGTCGGAGCTCCTCCAGGCTATGTAGGCTATGAGGAGGCTGGACAATTGACTGAAAAAGTCCGTCGTAATCCTTACTCACTCATCCTCCTTGACGAAGTTGAAAAAGCCCACCCAGATGTCATGCACATGTTCCTTCAGGTCTTAGACGATGGGCGTCTGACAGATGGACAAGGGCGGACAGTCAGCTTCAAAGATACCATCATCATCATGACATCAAATGCTGGTACTGGAAAAGTTGAAGCAAGTGTCGGTTTTGGTGCGGCTATGGAAGGTCGGACTCAATCAGTCCTTGGCCAACTTAGCAATTTCTTCACACCTGAATTTATGAACCGATTTGACGGCATTATTGAGTTCCAACCACTGAGCAAGGAAAACCTACTTGAAATCGTCAGCCTCATGCTAGACGATGTAAACAAACGCCTTTCTCACAATGGCATCAGCCTCCATGTAACAGATAAAGTTAAGGAGAAATTAGTGGACCTTGGCTACGATCCTAAGATGGGAGCTCGTCCACTCCGCAGAACCATTCAAGATCAGATTGAAGATGCAATCACAGACTTCTACTTAGAACATCCAGCAGAAAAAGACCTACGTGCTGTCATGTCAAGTAAAGGTACAATTCAAATCAAGGCACAAACAAAGACAAAATAAGAAAATAGAGCTGCTCCCTACGAGTAGCCTATTTTACTGTTTTGATACTCTATTTTTCTAAATTTTCCCCATCTCCATCCTATAAAAAAACTTTACTTTGTAAAGCCTATCACAAGGAAAAATAATAAAAAAGTGGTATAATGTATACAACTCATTCCAATTATGAAAGAGGATAGAATTGCCTATGGAGAAAATCGCTGTATTTGGAGAAAAGAAGGCTGGCGTCAGCTACCAGAGTCGCTTTGGTGTTTACGCAGTTATCCCAGATGAAAAGAAAGAACAAATCATACTCGTTCAAGCACCAAACGGAGCTTGGTTTCTTCCTGGTGGAGAAATTGAAAAGGGAGAAAATCACCTCATTGCCTTGGAGCGCGAATTGATGGAAGAGCTTGGATTCACCGCTGAAATCGGAAAATACTTTGGTCAGGCTGACGAATACTTCTACTCTAGCCACCGCGATACCCATTTCTATAATCCAGCCTACATCTATGAAGTAACTAGCTACCATCAAATAGGACAACCACTAGAAGATTTCAACCATATTGCCTGGTTCCCAGTCAATGAAGCCATCGATAAACTCAAACGTGGTAGTCACAAATGGGGCATTGAACAATGGAAATTGCAAGAAAATTCATTCAATAACTAGTAAAAACACTCTAATCGTGCTATAATGTAGCCAAAGAGATAGAGGAGGTTCCACATGAAAATCATTAACACGACAAATAGTCATCCCAATCTTGTCCAAAGCCAGTTGGCTAATACTGATGCTTTCCTAGTAGAGACTTATTCTGCAGGGAATACAGACGTTATTTTCACACAGGCACCCCGTCATTATGAACTCTTGATCAGTAATAAATACCGTGCAGTACAACAAAATGAAATCGAGCAAATTCGTGATTTCTTCCTTCATCGAAAAATTGATGAACGAACTATTAACAAGGCTGCCATTCAAACGATTCACACAGACCGTTTGATTGAAATGTCTATTCCCATTATCGCAGAAGTGTAAGAAGCCAATTGGACAATGTCATTAAGTTAAGGATCCTACTCCAATTTTTATTGGATAGGGTCTTTTTATTTTTCGATAAAGTGATAGACTAAAATCAAAAAGGAGTTTTCCCATGGTTCAGTCTATTCAAACAATCCTAGAATCTTGCATCTCACAACTCTCATCGAACAGTTCTTCTTATGTTGTCCAACCAGATAAAGACTTTACCCGTTCCAGAAAATGTTCCTTCCAACAAATGGTTTCCGCTATCCTAAACATGGGCGGTCAAACGCTATCAAAAGAACTCATCAATCAAAATTTTCCAATTTCTAAAGTTGCTTTTGTTCAAAATCGGTATAAAATTAAGCACCAAGCCTTTCAAGATCTCTTCAAAAATTTTACACAGGCTGTTCTTCCAAAAACAGAACTTCCTATTCTGGCTGTAGATGGATCAGATATCCATATTCCAGCCATTCCTGAGGACACCGCCTCTCATTTTCCTTCAAAAACAGGTGGAAAAGCCTATAATCTCCTACACTTAAATGCCCTATTTGATTTAGAAAGTGAGCTCTATTGTGATGCCTTGGTTCAAAAGAGACGAGATGTTGATGAACGACAAGCTCTGATTGACATGATGGAGAATTCTCCCTTTCGAACAAGCACTCATTGTGGCCGATAGGGGGTATGAATCTTATAATTTGATGGCTCATTGCCAAGAAAAAGGCTGGTTCTATCTGATTCGGATTCGAGATGGGAAAAACAGTATGAAGCAAAGTTTGGACCTACCTCATACAGAAACCT
>NZ_JAOTGJ010000047.1:0-9812 GCF_044427225.1 Streptococcus sp. 2022WUSS037
GACTCAGTAGTTAAGTGACGATAGCCTAGGAGATACACCTGTACCCATGCCGAACACAGCAGTTAAGCCCTAGAACGCCTGAAGTAGTTGGGGGGTGCCCCCTGTTAGATACGGTAGTCGCTTAGCATATTCCGCCATAGCTCAGTTGGTAGAGCGCATGACTGTTAATCATGATGTCACAGGTTCGAGCCCTGTTGGCGGAGTAAAGAGAAATCTTTAGTATATGGTCCGTTGGTCAAGGGGTTAAGACACCGCCTTTTCACGGCGGTAACACGGGTTCGAATCCCGTACGGACTATATTGGGAGGCTGCTTAGGTCTCTTTTTTGTTTATGTGACTTTTAGTCCGTCACGCTCCGTAAGGTGCGCGACGAAGGTTATACCAAAAAAACTCCAAACGCGATACAATAAAGGTGTTCAAGTCTATTGTAAAGCGAGAGGAGAAAAGTATGGCACAAAAGGCACATAGTTTATCACATACAAAGTGGTTGTGTAAGTACCACATTGTCTTCACACCTAAGTATAGACGAAAAATCATCTATAATCAATATCGAAGTAGTTTGGGAGAAATATTCCGACGTTTGTGTAGTTATAAAGGCGTAGAAATTATCGAAGGACATCTGATGCCGGACCATGTTCATATGTTAGTCAGTATTCCTCCGAGATTAAGTGTATCAAGCTTTATGGGTTATTTAAAAGGTAAGAGTGCTCTTATGATGTTTGATAAACACGCCAATCTCAAATATAAATTTGGCAATCGTCATTTCTGGGCATAGGGCTATTATGTAAGTACAGTTGGACTTAATGAAGCCACAATTAAGAAATACATATAAGAACAGGAAAAACATGATATAGCACTTGATAAGTTAAGTGTAAAAGAATATGAAGATCCCTTTAGGGATAATGGCAAGTAGTACGAATGCCTCTTTAAGAGGCTAGTGACGAGTCAAAAGCAGTGAGGCTTGAACAAAGTGAAAGCCAGCGTCTTTAGGCGCTGGCTGGTGATGTGGGCTTATAGCCCTTGTTCAAACCACCCGTTTGACGGGTGGTCATGATTTTTTGAGGTGAATGGGCTTTAATTTGGCTCCTTTTTCTTTTCTTGTTGCTTTGTCTATTCATTGTTTGTTGATATAATAGAGACATGAAAAGATTATGTGATGAATTATCGGTTTTGCCAGGGATTGGTCCAAAATCGGCTGAAAAATTTTTAAAAATTAACATTCAGAATATTAATGATTTGCTGACTTACTATCCATTTAGATATGAAGATTTTGAGAGTAAGTCTATTTATGATTTGCAGGATGGTGAGAAGGCAGTGGTAGTTGGGGAGGTGGTATCTCCAGCTAATGTACAGTATTATGGTTACAAAAGAAATAGACTCCGTTTTTCAATGAAACAGGGTGAGGTTGTCTTAGCAGTTTCGTTTTTTAATCAGCCTTATTTAGCAGATAAGATTGTTTTGGGGCAGGATATTGCAGTTTGGGGAAAGTGGGATAAGGCTAAGGCAAGTTTGACAGGAATGAAAGTTTTGGCTCAAGTATCAGATGAGCTGCAGCCTGTCTATCATGTGGCGCAGGGGATTTCGCAAGTAAATTTGGTTAAGGCTATTAAAACGGCTATTGATCAGGGATATTTGCATTTATTAGAGGAGAATTTACCATCAGTTTTACGAGAGCGCTATCGGTTAATGAATCGCCGAGAGGCGGTTTTTGCGATGCATTTTCCGACAAATTTAGAAGAGTATAGACAAGCTTTGCGACGTATGAAGTTTGAGGAATTATTTTATTTTCAATTACAGTTGCAAATGCTGAAAGCCAACAATCGTGATATTTCGAATGGTTTGAAGATTGCTTATGATGCTGATAGATTGGCTATGCAGATAAGACAATTGCCGTTTGCCTTAACGGATGCTCAGTCTGGGGCCTTGGCTGAAATACTATCAGATATGAAGTCCTATGGGCACATGAATCGTTTGTTACAAGGGGATGTTGGTTCAGGGAAGACAGTAGTTGCTGGATTAGCTATGTTTGCTGCTGTGACTGCGGGGATGCAGGCTGCAATTATGGTCCCGACAGAAATTTTGGCTGAGCAACACTTTGAGAGTTTGCGCCAGCTTTTTCCAGAACTTTCTATTGCTCTTTTGACAGGGGGAATGAAGGTTGCGGAGCGTCGTACTGCTTTAGAGGCGATTTCTAGTGGTCAGGTAGACATCATTGTAGGAACTCATGCTCTTATACAGGAAAGTGTGACGTACCATAAGCTTGGTTTGGTTGTGACGGATGAGCAACATCGTTTTGGGGTTAAACAACGCCGTCTGTTTCGTGAGAAGGGTGATAATCCGGATGTGCTTATGATGACTGCTACACCTATTCCTCGGACGTTAGCTATTACAGCTTTTGGAGATATGGATGTATCGATTATTAATCAGTTGCCTGCTGGTCGGAAGCCAATTATTACTCGCTGGGTCAAACATCAACAGCTGCCCACGGTCTTAGATTGGTTGGAGCGGGAGTTAGAAGTAGGTGCCCAGGTTTATTTTATCTCTCCGCTGATTGAAGAATCTGAGGTTCTGGATTTAAAGAATGCTGTAGATCTGCAATCTGATTTACAGGCGCACTTTGGAGAGCAAGTTACAGTGGATTTGTTACACGGTAAGATGAAAAATGACGAGAAAGATGCCATCATGCAGGCTTTTAAGGAGCGAAAAACGAATATTTTGGTTTCTACCACTGTTATTGAAGTCGGAGTCAATGTGCCCAATGCAACGGTGATGGTTATTATGGATGCAGATCGTTTTGGTTTAAGCCAATTACATCAGTTGAGAGGGCGTGTAGGACGTGGTCATAAGCAGTCTTATGCAGTGTTAGTTGCTAATCCTAAAACAGAGTCTGGTAAGGAACGCATGAAAATTATGACAGAGACGACAGATGGTTTTATTTTGGCTGAAGCTGACTTGAAAATGCGTGGGTCTGGAGAAATATTTGGAACTCGTCAATCAGGTTTGCCAGAATTTCAGGTTGCAAATATTATCGAGGACTATCCAATTTTAGAGGAAGCAAGACGAGTTGCTAGTCAGATTGTTAGTGTGGAAAATTGGCAGGAGGACCCTAATTGGTCGATTTTACTTGCTAATTTGAAAGATGGAGAGGAATTGGATTAGTCATATAAAAAAGGCCAACACACATGTGCTGGTCTTTTGACATATTGTATAGTTCGTCAGCGATTAACCTTGGATGTAATCTGCCAAGCTTTGCTCTTCCAAGCCTGCATTGAGAGCGATAAGGAGTTTGAGTCGGGCTTTTTGAGCATTTAATTCTTTAACAAATAGAATGCCGTCTTGTTCCAGTTGGATGCCACCTCCTTGGTAGGCATAGACAGGCTCAGCAATTCCGTTAAAACAGCGAGATACCAGAATAATGGGGATCTTTTGATCAAGGAGTTTCTTAATGGCTGGAAGGATGGTAGGCGGAAGATTTCCGGCGCCGAGTGCTTCAATGACTAAGCCGGAAATTGAGCTTGCAGTGAGAGAATCAAGGAGGATGGAGTCCATATCTGCATAAGCTTTTATGATTGGGACCGTTCCTGTGACTCTTGACAAGTCAAATCGAACACGTGGTTCAGCAGTTTTAAAATAGAGAATCTCTCGTTTGGTGACTAACCCCAGTGGTCCATGGGTTGGTGTTTGAAAGGTTGAGACATTGGTGGTATGCGTTTTTGTAACATATTTAGCAGCATGAATTTCATCGTTCATGACCACTAGAACACCTTTATCTGCGGATTTATCATCAGCAGCCACACGTAGGGCTGTTCGGTAGTTATAAATTCCGTCGCTACCTAGTTCATTTGAGGAACGCATGGCTCCGGTCAATACAATTGGTTTTTCTGGAATAGCCATTGTATCAAGGAAATAGGCAGTTTCTTCTAAAGTGTCTGTGCCATGTGTAATGACAAAACCATCGAAGTTCATTTGTTCTTCTTTGATTTTTTGGTATAGAGCCATCATGTGTTCTAAGCGAATGTGCGGACTTGGAACATTGAGAAAATCCAAGGATGTCACTTGAATTTCTTCTAGTGGGCTATCAATTTGGGTCATTGGATTGATTTTACTAGATGCAACTTCACCCTGATGATTGGCTTGCATAGAAATGGTTCCACCTGTATGCAATACTAGAATTTTTTTCATAAATTTTCAGTTTCTTTCAAAGTGTGATATACTAATTGTAACATAATTCTTAGAAAGTAGGTGAGTTGGTTGACGATAAAGGCTGTATTTTTCGATATTGATGGTACCTTATTGACCGACAATCGTATGGTTAGTAGTTCAACTATTCTCGCCATTAATGCTTTGAAAGAGAAGGGAATTTTAGTTGGTCTAGCTACAGGACGTGATCCTCGTTTTGTTTTGCAGTATATGGCTAGTTTAGGGCTAGATTTGGCCATTGCTTATAACGGTCAATATATTTTTTCAAGAGAAGAAGTTATTTATAGTCAGAGTTTAGAGCCAAAGCAAATTGAACAAATTATGGAGTATGCGCAAACTCACCATAAGGATTTGTCTTTTGGAACTGCTAAAGGCATATTTGGTAGTAAGATTATGAGTGCTGGAACAGGAAATTTTGCATATCGTGTGACGCGTATGATTCCGGAGTCCTGGGCTGGAATCATAAACTTTGTTTTCAATCGCTTGGTACGTTGGATCAGTCCTCAACAGGAAACGAATTTGAAAGGTTTTCTCTTTCAACCAATCTATCAGCTGATGTTGCTGACGACGGAAAGGGAGACGCAATCATTGGAGGTGCTCTTTCCGAACTTGTCTTTTACGCGTTCGAGTCCCTATGCGACGGATATTATCAGTAAGGGAAATTCAAAATTATCGGGTATTGTAAAGGTTGCAGAACGATATGGTTTTGAGTTAGATGAAGTTATGGTATTCGGAGATTCTAATAATGATTTTGAAATGTTGAATGAAATTCAGCACTCGGTAGCGATGGGAAATGGGACGAAAAAGGTTAAACAAGCAGCTTCCTTTGTTACAGATACAAATAATCGTGATGGGATTTATAAGGCATTAATTCATTTTGGTGTGATTGAGGGATAAGATGTTTCAGAGCAAGGACGATAATTTTAATAGGGTAAAGGATTTTCATTTTTTAATGGATGGTGAAACCCAAGAACTTCCCAGTGTGTATGATGGACAGACGGCTTTGCATCGCGCTGGTTTTAAAGTGGAGGAGTTGGTAGAATTTCTACATGCAGCTTCAGAATCTGAAGTTGAGTTTCATGATTTTATTCAACAACTTCATCAGGATTTAGATACTGCTGCTGCTAAGGTATCTGGCAAGAGAAGTTTCGGGGTTTCGATGCAGGATCAGGTAGATGCTTTGCTGGATATTCTTTATTTTACATATGGTTCGTTTGTTTTGATGGGGGTTGATCCAGAACCAATTTTTCAGATAGTCCATACTGCAAATATGGGGAAAATATTTCCAGATGGTAAGGCTCATTTCGATCCAATCACTCATAAAATTTTAAAACCTGATGATTGGGAAGAACGGCTTGCGCCGGAGGAAAAGATTCAGGAAGAGCTGAAAAGACAGATGAAAAGACTTGATTCGTAAATCAAGTCTTTTGGTTTATAAACTTTTTTCTCCATCGCGAACAATGAGTAAATCAATAGTTGCGTGGCGCATGATATATTCGGATGAGGATCCGATTAGGAGACGTTCAAAGGCGTTTAGACCAGTTGCTCCAAGTAACATAAGATCCGCACCGGTTTCCTTTGGAATATCGATAGCCAGTAGGGTTTTTGGGTTACCGAATTCAATGCGGATCTGTACATCGGTCAGACCGGCGTTGAGGGCTTCTTGTTTGTATTCTTCGAGGAGGAGCTCCGCCTCTCTTTCTAAAGATTCATAGACAGAGGCGTCAAATGCAACAACATTGTGGAGAGCACGGGTATCAATCACATGGGCGATAATCAGACGTGCTTGGTTGCGTAGTGCGACATGAATAGCTTTATGAAGAGCTAATTCTGCTCCTTTAGAGCCGTCTACAGCGACGAGTATTGTTTTGTAAGATTGTGTCATAATAATCACTCCTTTCAGAAGAGCTTTGTCCCGAAATAGGTAGAGTAGTTCCTTACATTTTTATTATAAGCCTTTTAAGAGAAAATGTAAAGGATTCTTGTACTTTTTTTGCTTTTACAGTACAATATAAAAGATAGAAAGTCGAGGTGACGACATGAAGCAATTTAACAAGTCAACAAAATTGGATGATGTAGCATATGATATTCGTGGGCCTGTTTTGGAAGAGGCCATGCGCATGCGTGCCAATGGAGAGCAGATTTTACGTTTGAATACGGGGAATCCTGCAGAATTTGGTTTTACTGCTCCAGATGAAGTTATTCGTGACTTGATTCATAACGCCCGTAAATCAGAGGGATACTCGAACAGTAAGGGAATTTTTTCTGCACGTAAGGCTATCATGCAGTATTGTCAGCTAAAGAAATTTCCAAATGTTGATATTGAAGATATTTATCTTGGAAACGGCGTGAGTGAGCTGATTGTTATGTCTATGCAAGGTTTGCTAGATAATGGTGATGAGGTGTTGGTGCCAATGCCAGACTATCCTCTCTGGACTGCTGCAGTTAGTTTGGCTGGTGGTAAAGCTGTTCACTATGTTTGTGATGAAGCAGCTGAATGGTATCCAGATTTGACAGACATGGAGTCCAAGGTGACTTCTCGAACCAAGGCAATTGTCCTTATCAATCCAAATAATCCAACTGGTGCTCTCTATCCGAAAGAAATTTTAGAAGGAATCATTGATATTGCTCGTAGACATGAATTGATCATTTTCTCTGATGAGATTTATGATCGTATGGTCTTTGACGGAGCTGTTCATATCCCTATTGCGACACTGGCTCCAGATTTATTTGTTGTGACGATGAATGGGCTGTCTAAATCGCATCGTATTTGTGGTTTCCGAGTAGGTTGGATGGTCTTATCTGGTCCGAAAAAGCATGTAAAAGGTTACATTGAAGGCTTGAATATGTTGTCCAATATGCGTTTGTGTTCAAACGTTTTGGCTCAACAGGTTGTTCAAACTTCTTTGGGAGGTTACCAATCGGTTGATGAACTCTTGATGCCTGGCGGACGCTTATATGAACAAAGGGAGTTTATTACTAAGGCGATTAATGATATTCCAGGGCTTTCTGCTGTAAAACCTAAGGCTGGTCTGTATGTCTTCCCAAAAATTGATCGTGAGATGTACAGAGTTGATGATGATGAACAATTTGTATTGGATTTCCTCAAGCAAGAAAAAGTACTTTTGGTCCATGGTCGAGGTTTTAACTGGAAGGATCCAGATCATTTCCGTATTGTGTATTTACCACGTGTGGATGAGTTGGCAGAAATTCAAGAAAAAATGTCACGATTCTTGCGGCAATATCGTAGATAATGGAATTTAGGGCTGAATGTTACTCAGCCTTTTCTTTTTACTTGAATGAAATTGTTTGTATTATTCTAACAACGGTAAATATTCTGATAATTGTTGAAATTTTATGTATTTTTTGCTATACTGAAAGCAATTACAGAGTAAAGAGGAAAATATGATAACATTATTAGAGAAGACACGGAATATTACTTCTATTTTGAAGCGTTCCGAAGAGCAGTTGGCGGAAGAATTGCCATACAATGCCATCGCGGAGCACTTGTCTGACATTATTGATTGTAATTCTTGTATTATCAATAGTGAGGGTGAGATTTTAGGCTATCACATGAACTATAAGACCAATAATGACAGGGTTGAAGAGTTCTACATTAACAAACAATATCCAGAGGAGTATGTAAAGGCAGTTGCGCAGGTCTACGATACTCAGGTTAACTTGCCTGTGGAGAGTGAGTTGACAGCTATTCCTGTGGAGTCACGGGCAGCTTATCCTAATGGTTTGACAACGATTGCGCCTATCCATGTGACGGGGATTCGTTTTGGTTCCCTCATTATTTGGCGAAATGATGAGCAGTTTCATGATGATGATTTGATTTTGGTTGAGATTGCGGCAACAGTAGTTGGTATTCAGTTACTTAATTTCCAACGGGAAGAAGACGAGAAGAATATACGTCGTCGTGCGGCAGTTAATATGGCTGTAAATACGCTATCTTACTCAGAAATGAAGGCAGTTGCAGCTATTTTGGGTGAATTGGATGGTAATGAGGGGCAATTGACTGCTTCTGTGATTGCAGATCGTATCGGTATTACACGCTCGGTGATTGTGAATGCACTGCGTAAGTTGGAGAGTGCAGGAATTATTGAAAGTCGTTCTTTGGGAATGAAGGGGACTTATTTGAAAGTTCTCATCCCAGCTATTTTTGATGAAATTAAGAAACGTGACTACTAAAATGACAAAAGCATTGATTTCGATTGATTATACAATAGATTTTGTAGCAGACGAAGGAAAGTTGACTGCTGGAAAATCAGCTCAGGCTATTTCTGAACGAATTGCTCAGGTTACGCAAGAAGCTTTTGAAAATGGAGACTATATTTTCTTTGCGATTGATGGTCATGAGGAGGGGGACGAATTTCATCCTGAAGCTCAGCTTTTCCCAAGTCATAATATCATTGGGACGCAAGGGCGTGACTTATATGGTCCTTTAGCAGATTTTTATCAAAAACATACAGGGCATGCGCGTGTTCGTTGGATGGATAAACGCCATTATTCTGCTTTTTCTGGAACGGATTTGGATGTTCGACTAAGAGAACGTGGTGTAGATACGGTTGTCTTGACGGGTGTTTTGTCTGATATTTGTGTTCTTCATACAGCTATTGATGCTTATAATAAGGGGTATCGTATTGAGGTGGTCTCATCAGCCATTGCTGCATTGACGGAGGAGAATCATCAGTTTGCTCTCAATCATTTGCGTCATGTACTTGGTGCGACAATCATTGACTAATAGTATAGTGACCAGTCTGTGGACTGGTTTTTCGTTTTTCTTCAACAGGAATCTGTATCATTAACACTCTTCGAAAATCAAACTCAGACCTTGTTGACTTAGCTTGATGAACTTCAGTTCCATCTACAACTACGTCGTCAGTCTGATTCTGATATAGACAATATGTAAAGACCCCCAGTTGAGAATTCGTGGATTTACCTGTACACTAGAATAAAAAAACAATCAACTTCTAACAGGAATTACCACACTCAATTGGAGGTCTTATATGTTTCATTTTACCACACTTTTCATCGGAATGGATGTTCACAAAGAAAGTTTTTCACTCTGCTACTATGATATGATGACCAATCAATTCAAACATAGCACTAAAGTTAGTCCAAATGTTAGCTATATTGTGAACTATGTGAATGAGCTTCGTCGCTTGTATGGTCAAGATGCGGAAGTATTATGTGGCTATGAAGCTGGATGTCTCGGATTTACCCTATATCACCAGCTACAAGCTCACGGGATTCCCTGTATCGTGATGGCACCTACAACGGTGATGAAGGAAGGATCTAAGCGTGTCAAGACTGATAAGAAAGATGCAGCTCAGCTCGCAAAAGCTCTGGCCTTTCGTAGCTATCGGCCTGTTCATATTCCTACTGTTGAGGATGAACAAGTCAAAGAATATATCCGCATGAGAACAGACCACAAAGTGGCTCTGAAGAAGATTAAACAACAAATTCTTGCCTTCTGTCTCCGACATGATTTTCGCTATACCGAGGGAAGCAGTAATTGGACACAGAAACATGTCCGCTGGCTCCGTTCCCTACATCTTGAGGGACTTTACGCAGAGATTTTGACAGAATATCTATTGACCTATGAGA
>NZ_JAOTGJ010000048.1:0-6904 GCF_044427225.1 Streptococcus sp. 2022WUSS037
AAACCCATTCTTCAATATCTGGACAAACCTCTTCCAAGTCTTGGATGAAACGGGAGTAAGCAGATTTTGAGGGGGCATGGACCAGTTTTATCGTCCCGTTTTTTAAGTTAACCCCGTGGGTTTCAAAACCACAGATTTGACGTAGTTGACTGTTCATGTTTAACTGACGAAGCAACTGTTGATCCGTTTCCAGTTGAAGAACTATTTTAGCAATATAGGCACTGAAGTAGGACTGGATGCTGTAATCTTTACGACCATGTTTTCGTTTGGATTCTAACTTGTCAAATAGATCTGTTTCTGGAAGACCATCTAGTACCATCAAAATTTTTTCCAAATCACCCAGTTCCTGTTCCTCAAAAAGGTTAAGCTGTGTTATAATTTTCATAGTGAGACCTCGTTAATAGAGATTTTTGACTTAAAACTATTATAACGCTTTGACGTTTTATTGAGGCTCACAAAAGGGAAAAATCGCTACTTACCGTGGCGATTTTTCTTTTTGAAAGTTTGAAAAGCTATGATGGGTAGGGCATAACCAACTACGGGAATGATTCTATAAATAGTCCCTCATGTCTGTTTATGTTACAATAATCAAAAGGAATAGGAGAACAACTATGATTATTTCAATGAAAAATGTCCATTACAAACGACAGGGAAAGTACATTTTAAACGACATCAACTGGGAATTTAAAAAAGGCGAGCGTTGGGCTATTCTAGGGCTCAATGGGGCTGGAAAATCAACTCTCCTTCGTATTTTAATGGCTGAGTTTTGGAAGACATCTGGTGACCTGACTGTGCTTGGAGTGGAGTTTGGCAAGGGCGATATTCCTAGCCTTCGCACTAAGATTGGGATCGTAAGCTCCTTTCTAGCCGAACGATTTCCTATTGATTTGACAGCTGAGCAGATTGTCTTGACTGGAAAATACAAATCCTCCATCCTTTACCGTGAATACGGTCAAGCTGAATTGGATGAAGCCATAGACATGCTCAAAACCATTAAGGCCGAGCACTTGATTGGTCGGACCTATGCTAGTTTGTCACAAGGAGAACGTCAACTCCTGCTCATTGCCCGCAGTTTGATGGAAGTGCCGGCTATTTTGATTTTGGACGAGGCTACTGTGGGCTTAGACCTTTTGGCTCGCGAACGCCTGCTCCATCACATCGACCATATCTGTCAACTCCCAACGGCTCCTGCCATTATCTATGTCACCCATCACGCCGAAGAAATCACTGATAATTTCACCCATGTCCTCCTGCTCAAAGATGGCATGGTCTTGGCACAGGGACCCAAAGAAGACATCCTGACACCTGAACTCCTCAGCGATTTTTATGGCAATCAGGTGGAATTGATTGACTTGGGTGAGGGAAGATTGTTCATTAAGCCCATATTATAAAAAATAAATCCAGCCCTAGTTTGAGCTGGATTTTAATCGTTCCACCATCACCAAAAACGGTGGGGTATTGATTTGGTTGAGGGGTTTGTAGAGCATGACCGTAAAGACAGTCTGGTCTAGCTGGCTGACAAAGTCTAAGACAGCATCCTTCTCAACCGCCCCACCCTCATGTCCATAATAAATCATGATGGCTAGGCGACCACCAATCACCAGTCGGTCAAGAACTTTTTCGATAGCTTGAAGGGTGGTTGCTGGTAGGGTAATAACAGACTTATCTGCCGAAGGAAGATAGCCCAGATTGAAAATTGCTGCCTTGCATTCCTCCACATACTGATCTAGGTTTTCGTGTCCTGTCAAAACCAATTGGGCATTGGTCAAGCCAGCTTTTTCTAGTTTTTCAGCCGTTGTGGTCAGGGCTTGTTCCTGAATATCAAAGGCCACCACTTTTCCTGCTCGCTGGGCTAAAAATAGCGTGTCATGCCCATTTCCCATAGTCGCATCGACCGCTAGGTCCTGGTCTGTTAATATCTCATCTAAAAAGGCATGAGCCATGTGTAAAGGTCTAAGCATTTTCTCTCCTAATGTACTCTATTTTCATAAAATGTATCACACTTAGTATAGCATACTTTCCATCTTTAAAAAATTTTAAAAAAAACCGCACATTTTCCTCACCCATTTGCGAATAAATAGGTATGAAGACAGTTATCCTATTTTTCCTTGGAGCTTCTATCGGCTCCTTCTTGGGATTGGTCATCGACCGTTTCCCTGAACAGTCCATTATCGCACCCTCTAGTCACTGCAATGCCTGCAAGCGACGGCTCAAAGCTTGGGACCTAATTCCCATCCTGTCCCAGCTTTCCACAAAATCCAAATGCCGTTACTGCAAGGCGAAAATACCTTATTGGTATCTGGGACTGGAAGTCTTAGCTGGTCTAGTCGTCCTGCTCTGCCATTTTCAAGTCCTAAACCTAACCGAAACCATTCTTATCTTGGCAGGACTAGTTTTGACCATTTATGACATCAAGCATCAGGAATATCCTTTTGCTGTCTGGCTCGTTTTTACTTTTATAGCTCTGCTACTCTCCCAGCTCAACTGGCTCTTCTGTGGCCTTTTGGTCCTGGCCTATCTGACTGAAAAATGGCAACTCAATATTGGTTCTGGTGATTTTCTCTATCTGGCAAGTCTCTCACTTTTATTTGGTTTTACCGAAATTCTCTGGATTATCCAGATTAGTTCCATCTTGGGGCTGGCGATCTTTTTCATCTTCAAACCAAAATCCCTTCCTTATGTACCTTTTCTATTTTTGGCCAGTCTCATTATCAATATCACTCTCTAAATCGAGCCTCGCTCGATTTTTTTGATATAATAGAAAGAATAAAGGAGAATGCTATGACCATTTTTACAGATGACAGTTTGAGCCTGCATACCGATCTTTATCAAATCAACATGATGCAGGTCTATTTTAATCAAAACATCCACAATAAACACGCTGTGTTTGAAGTCTATTTCCGTTCACAACCATTTAAAAATGGCTATGCCGTCTTTGCTGGCTTGGAGCGTGTAGTAGACTACCTCAACCATCTTTCCTTCAGCCAGACGGATATTGACTATCTGACTGAGTTAGGCTATCCACAGGATTTCCTTGACTACTTGTCCCAATTGGAAATGACTCTCACTGTCCGTTCGGCTAAGGAGGGCGACCTGGTCTACGCTAACGAACCCATTCTTCAAATCGAAGGACCATTGGCACAATGCCAACTAATCGAAACTGCCCTCTTAAACATCGTCAACTACCAAACCCTGATTGCTACCAAAGCCCGTCGTATCAAGGCAGTCATTGAAGATGAAATGTTGATGGAATTTGGTACCCGTCGTGCTCAGGAAATGGACGCTGCCATTTGGGGGACTCGTGCGGCCTTTATCGGTGGTGCTTCTGCAACATCCAATGTTCGAGCTGGAAAAATCTTCGGCATCCCTGTCGCTGGTACCCACGCCCATGCCCTTGTACAAGCCTACGGAGATGATTACAAGGCTTTTAAGGCCTATGCGGAAACCCATCATGATTGTGTCTTCCTTGTGGATACCTATGACACCCTACGAATCGGTGTTCCTGCAGCCATCAAGGTTGCCAAGGAAATGGGAGATAAGATTAACTTCAAAGGGGTTCGGATTGATTCAGGCGATATGGCCTATATTTCCAAGAAAGTTCGTCAGCAATTAGATGATGCAGGTTTTACAGATGCGAAGATTTACGCATCTAATGACCTGGATGAAAATACCATCCTCAACCTCAAAATGCAAAAGGCAAAAATTGATGTCTGGGGAGTTGGTACCAAACTCATCACCGCCTACGACCAACCTGCCTTGGGCGCTGTCTACAAGATTGTATCCATCGAAGATGAAGATGGAAATATGCGTGACACCATCAAGCTGTCTTCTAATGCGGAAAAAGTCTCCACTCCTGGTAAGAAACAGGTTTGGCGCATCACCTCCAAAGAAAAAGGAAAATCAGAAGGGGACTACATCACCTTTGCGGACACTGACGTCACACAGATGGATAATATCTATATGTTCCATCCAACTTACACCTACATCAATAAAACCATCGAGAACTTTGATGCACGTCCTCTCCTAGTTCCTATTTTCGAAAAAGGAAAACAGGTCTATAAACTTCCAAGCCTAGCGGAAATTCAGACCTATGCCAATCAGGAATTTGACAAACTGTGGGATGAATACAAACGGGTTCTCAATCCACAGCTCTATCCAGTTGATTTGGCTCAGGATGTCTGGGACAACAAGATGGATATTATCAACCGCATTCGCAAGCAAAGCCAGGCTAAATCCATTTAAGAAAGATACATTATGACTCTACAAGAAACTATCATCAAGGAACTTGGCGTCAAGCCAAGCATTGACCCAAAAGAAGAAATCCGTCGCTCCATCGACTTTCTCAAAGACTACCTGAAAAAACACCCATTTTTGAAAACCTATGTCTTGGGGATTTCTGGTGGACAAGATTCGACCTTGGCTGGTCGTTTGGCTCAGCTGACTATGGAAGAAATGCGGGCGGAAACAGGTGACGATTCTTATCAATTTATCGCTATCCGCCTCCCTTACGGTGTGCAAGCTGACGAGTCTGACGCCCAAGCAGCCCTAGCCTTTATTCAACCAGATGTCAGCTTAACCATCAACATCAAGGAATCAACAGATGCAATGGTGGCTGCAGTCAATGCAAATGGGCTTACTATGTCTGATTTTAATAAGGGAAATGCTAAAGCCCGCATGCGTATGATTGCCCAATATGCTGTTGCTGGTGAACGCAAGGGGGCTGTTATTGGAACTGACCATGCAGCTGAAAATATCACTGGCTTCTTTACCAAGCACGGAGACGGCGGTGCAGACATTCTCCCCCTCTTCCGCCTCAATAAACGCCAAGGAAAACAGCTTCTAGCTGAACTGGGGGCAAATGAAAAACTCTACCTCAAAGTTCCTACTGCAGACTTGGAAGAAGACAAACCAGGCCTTGCTGACGAAGTCGCTCTCGGTGTTACCTATAACCAAATCGACGACTATCTTGAAGGCAAAACCATCGACCCTCAAGCCCAAACCATTATCGAAGGATGGTGGAACAAAACAGCCCATAAACGCCACCTGCCAATCACGATTTTTGATGACTTTTGGAAATAATACTCTTCGAAAATCAAAATCAGACGTTGTTGACTTGATTTGATGAACTGAAAAGCTCCTATGGAGTTTTCAGCCAGTTCCCTTGAAATATAAAAGGAACAGTGTTCTATCTACATCATATTGATATGAACTAGGTTCGCTCTATCTCCAACCTCTATAGGTTCCCCAAACCTTTGGAGCAAGTCTGATTTTGATTTTCATTGAGTATAAAAATTATGGGAGTGGGAAAGACATCCATGATGGCTTCGCCCTCACCCACAGAATAATGAAAACGAACATAAAGCCCTCACTAGGTGTATAATCTTAGTGAGGGCTTTGTGGTCGACGAGTTAATGATGTTAGTCATCGAGGGAAAAACTGATCCACTCTACTGACGAGCACCCCAAAATATGCTATAGGCATGAGTATAAAAATACGACTAAAATTCGGTAGATAAGCTCTCTAATTTTAAAAAGGAGGGAATTGTCATGGATGTTCTCTATCAATCTTGTGCAGGTATTGATATCCATCAAGCCAATATTGTCGTCTGTATCCTACATGGACCACTCACCTCAACTCGTCCAAAGCGTGAGATGGCTACATTTGATACAACGACTAAAGGCCTGCGTGCTTGCCACGATTTTCTCAGTCAATTTCATGTGGAAGCTGTTGGCATGGAGAGCACAGGTGTTTATTGGCGACCTGTCTGGCATGCTCTATGTGATGACTTCGAGTTGATACTCGCTCAACCAGCTCATATGAAGGCTATTCCAGGTCAGAAAACCGACAAGAAAGATGCTCACTGGATAGCTAAATTAACACGGATTGGTCTACTTCCTCGGAGTTTCGTTCCCGATGAAACCATTCAAGAATTGAGGGAGTTGACCAGACAACGAAAACATTATGTGGAAAGTCGCAATCGAGAAACCAATCGTATCCATAAAATTCTTCAGTCAGGTGGTATTAAGCTAACAACCTATATTGAAGATATTATGGGGCTATCTGGTCGTAATCTCCTTCAGCTACTGGTTGATGGGACGCCTATCACACCTCGCATTGTCCAGCAATCCGTTTATACCAGTCTGAAGAAGAAAATGCCGCAGCTTTTGGAAGCCTTGGACGGTTATTTCTCTGACCATCATCGCTTCATGTTAAAGCAGTCCTTAGAGATTTATGATTTTTATCAGAAGCAGATTGAGTTGTTGGAAGAGCGAATTAATGTCTATCTATCACAATATGAAAAACATGTAGAAATATTGGATTCCATTCCAGGCATTGATGTCATTACAGCTTCTGTTATCATTTCTGAGGTTGGTGTTGACATGAGTCAGTTTCCCACTGCTGGACATTTAGCCTCTTGGGCAGGACTCTGTCCAGGTAATAATGAGAGTGCTGGTAAGAAACGAAGTACTAAGATTCGACATGGTAATTCTTATTTGAAGAAATGTTTATGCCAAGCCGCTTTCGCAGTCAAAAAACAAAAAGGAAGCCCCCTAGCAGACCGATTTTATCAGATTCAAAGTCGGCGTGGTTCACAAAAAGCAACAATTGCCCTTGCACATCAATTATTAAAAATAGCTTATATCCTCTTAAAAGAGCAGATAACGTATTCTGAATTTTTAGCACAGAAAAAGACTACTAGGGACGAGCTAGTAGCCTAAATACAAAAATTTTTTCGCTTTGATTCTATCATAGGGAGGGAGTTTTTGCATTCTTTTGAGTTTTCGTATAAGAACTCGACTGGTCTAAAAAAGAGTTCGTCTTCCCACCCCCGCACAGTTGATTAGGTCAGATTTGGAGTGTGAAACACGAACAAATCTGCCAATCAACCACTGCGCTGAGATGT
>NZ_JAOTGJ010000048.1:6914-9452 GCF_044427225.1 Streptococcus sp. 2022WUSS037
AGGACTTTTTTCCCAGCCTCTTTTCTCTTATCTATCCTCCAAATAATCCGCAATCGCTGCGACATCCTTGTCTCCTCGACCGGAAACATTGATAATAATGATTTTATCTTTATCTAGTTGTGGTGCTAATCGAATAGCTTCTGCAATCGCATGAGACGATTCAATGGCTGGGAGAATTCCTTCTGTACGACTTAAGGTCAGAAGTGCATTAACAGCCTCATCATCTGTTGCTGCGACATAATGAACACGACCAGTTTCCTTATAGTGGGCATGTTCTGGACCAACGCCTGGATAGTCCAAGCCTGCTGAAATGGAATAAACAGGTGCAACTCCACCATTTTCATCAAAGAGGGAGATTGTCTTCATACCGTCAACCACACCAACTGTTCCCTTGGTCATGGTCGCTGCATGCAGTTCGGTATCAACACCTTTACCAGCTGCTTCTACACCAATCAACTGAACAGATTCATCTGGTAAATATTGAGAAAATGCACCGATGGCATTGGAACCACCACCCACACAGGCAATAACGTAGTCTGGCAAGCGACCTTCTTTTTCCAAAATCTGACGACGAGATTCGACACTGATAATCTTCTGGAATTCATGGACAATGGTTGGATAAGGGTGTGGTCCAACTGCAGAGCCCAATACATAGAAGGCATCTAAATCTGCCATCCAAGCACCGAATGCCGCATCAACTGCCTCTTTCAAGGTTTGCGTTCCATCCGTTACAGCATGAACACGCGCCCCCATCATCTCCATTCGAAAAACATTGAGTCGTTGGCGTTTGACATCTTCAGCCCCCATATAGACATCACATCCCAAACCAAAGCGGGCAGCTACAGCAGCCGTCGCAACCCCATGTTGACCAGCACCAGTTTCTGCAATCACTCGAGTTTTCCCCATTCTTTTTGCCAATAGAATTTGCCCCAGCACATTGTTTAACTTATGAGAACCTAAGTGATTCAAATCTTCCCGTTTGAGATAGATTTTCGCTCCACCAAGCTCCTTGGTCAATGATTCCGCAAAATACAATGGCGTTTCACGACCAGCATAATCTTTCAGATAAGCTTGGTATTCCGCCAAAAATTCTGGATCATTGCGGTACTGTTCAAATGTTTCCTCTAGCTGATCCAACAAAACCTGAATTTGCTCTGGTACAAAACTACCACCAAACTGTCCAAAATAACCTTTTTCTGCCATATTCTTTCCTCTTTCTATTTTTTAATAACTAAAATATTATGATACATTGTTTCGTTCTTGTTTTACCTAATTGCTTCGCCATCGTTTCATCTTGATTACCTCGTTTTGTTAATAATTGTCAAAGTAGATTGCTTTTAGATTAGGAACGGAGGCGCAGACATAACTCAAGTTAGGCAAGCCGAACGTGACGCAATATAAAAGTAATCTACG
Organism: Streptococcus sp. 2022WUSS037; assembly: GCF_044427225.1. Taxonomy (NCBI): domain Bacteria; kingdom Bacillati; phylum Bacillota; class Bacilli; order Lactobacillales; family Streptococcaceae; genus Streptococcus; species Streptococcus sp. 2022WUSS037. Next base: position 8,328 of record NZ_JAOTGJ010000048.1, read on the forward strand.
AAGACAACAAGGAAAAAGCCCCCGCAGGAAAAACTTCCTGCGAGGGCGTCAATGGACACGGTGCCACCTCACTTATGGACTCGACTAGAAAGTCCATAACTCTATCTCCTCTAACAAGGAGGCGCACGATAAGGGGTACGGACCGAATTCTCATTGTTTCGAATTCACATACCCAAACATAGATAAAACTGTTTTATACCACTCATTACTACATTTGGCATCAGCCCATTTCATAAACCACTAGCATCTATTTGCACCAACCATAGACTCTCTTCAGCTAAACTGTTTATTACTTCTTCTGATTACATAGAATTATACGCTATAATTCAAAATAGGTCAAGTATTTTTTGAATTTTTCTAAAAAATTTGAAAATTCATTCAATGACACCTATCTTTCTATCGAACCCACTGAAAAAGTCATCAACTTGATGGCTTTTTTTGCTATACTAGAGTCGAGGTGATTCCTATGCTTGATAATCAAATTCAGTTAGATCTTAGTTCCTATTCTCCCCTGTATGATATTGTTGTTCCCAAAAATCATTTTTTACGGCAGCTAACGGAACTCTGTGACTTTAGTTTTATCTATGATGAGTTAGAGAAACATTATTGTATCGATTTTGGTCGAAAGGCTTACTCACCCATCATGATGTTTAAATACCTTTTGTTGAAAGATATTTATCATTTATCTGATGTCGATGTTGTCGAGCGTTCGTTATCGGATATGGCCTTTAAGTATTTCCTTGGTCTAGCTCCAGAGGATTCTGTTATTGATGCGTCCTCTCTTACCAAGTTCAGAAAGTTACGTATTAAAGATGAACACTTTTTGGACTTATTAATACAAAAATCGGTTCAAATCGCCCTTGAACACAAGCTCATTAAACAAAAAATCCTCATTGTAGATGCGACACATACCAAATCCCACTATCGTCACAAGAAACCTCAAGAGGTCCTTAAGGAACGGTCGAAAGCACTTCGGAAAACGATTTACCAATATGCCGAAAAAATAAAGGATGAATTTCCTACAAAACCTCAGGAAGATAATCTTGAAAAAGAGTTGGAATACTCTCAACAACTGATTTCTGTTATCGAGAAACACCAAGAATTAACCGATTTACCTGCAATTTC
>NZ_JAOTGJ010000049.1:0-9255 GCF_044427225.1 Streptococcus sp. 2022WUSS037
GAACGATGACAGCGGAATTATTTATCAAGTGGTATCAGGAGCAGCTATTGCCATCCTTGACAGAACCCCATGTCATCATTATGGATAATGCAGCTTTTCATCCCAAGAAACAACTAGATGAGCTTGCAGTGGCTAAGGGACACTATTTTCTTCCGCCTCCACCTTATTCCCCTGAACTTAACCCAATTGAACGATTCTGGGCTGGATTGAAAAGAAAAGTGGCTGAGTTATTGAGGAGATTTCAATCGGTTCAGTATTCTTTGGAATACTATTTTAAAACTAAGTGACTATATATCATTTTAATTACTAACAGTCCAATTATAGAATATATCTAGACAGCCATTAATGATAAATACCACATCCGCTAAAAATAAATAGAATCCATTCCCGTAGAAACCACAAAAAACACCCATGAGGTAAACTCTTGAGTGCTTTGAAACGTTGATATATCGCGGTATATTAACGTTTACTGAATTGTGAAGCTTTACGTGCTTTCTTAAGACCTGGTTGGAGCATAGTTTGTTTCAACTAATTTCAAAACCTTTTAATATCAACGTTTTCACGGATTTTCAAAACTCAAAATTTCATCCAATTTCAACTAATTTCATTTGAATGGTGTGAATTTTACCCCAAAAATACACGAATTGAGCTAATTTATACCGAAAAGTTCACACCATTGATAATTGCACAAATGAACAATATATGCTATCATGGAGACATAATGAAACATCCAAAATTTGAATTTTACACACGCCCAAATGGGCGGACAGAATTTATCGAATTTCTACAAACCTTACCAACAAAAGACAAGCAAAAACTCCTAGCTACTATCAGCATGATTCAAGAACAGGGGTTGCTAATAGCTCAGCGCATGGAATGGGTTAAGAAGTTAGATAGTGAAATCTTTGAAATTCGCTCTAAGGTATCTAGTAACATTCAACGTGCTCTTTATTTCCATGTCGTCGATGATCGTTTTATCATTACACATGGTTTTACCAAAAAAACACAAAAGACACCTACTGCTGAAATCAAGCACGCTAAGACATTAAAAAAAGAATTTGAGGAGAACAATAATGGCAAACATTAATTTTGATGATTTTTTGAATAAAGAACTGAAAAACGATGACTTCAAATCTGGCTATTTGGCAGAAAAAACTATCTTAGAGAGTGCTCTCGCTGTCTATAATGCACGCCAAAAAGCTGGACTTACTCAACGTGAACTAGCAGAGCTCTCACATGTTCCACAGTCAACCATAGCTCGTATTGAGCGAGGAAACAATACCAGCATCGAAACCATGAGTAAAATCGCTTTCGCTCTCAATCAAGAACTAACTATTAGTATTGGTTAGTTTCATCTTCAATACATCACAATAACAGCACTCCTGTTTGTACTTCAAGAGTGCTGTTTGCTTTTATGTAAGGACATTTTTATGACAAATAATTGCAAAGTTACTTGATGATAAATCTACTTTTCTTCAATAAAATATCAATTGAATTATTAAAACGTTCAGTAAGTGTTAGATAAGCATCTAGACCTGAGCAGACATCTCTGATAGCTTGGTTTAGACTTCTTTCTAACCCGATGCTATTGTTTAGGCTTTGCTTCATAGTTTTTACGGATTCGTTACTTTCTGATATTGCCCCTTGCAGAGGTGAAAAAGAGGTAATAAATGCTTTTAAATCATCAAGATTCTTATCTGAGGTAGCAAATTCATTATCCAACAAACCTGCAGAATTCGATTCGATTATATCCCAAAGTATAGAAAGTTCATTAATATGTTTATCTAATTTTTTACCAAAATTATTTACATGTGTTGCTGCTTTTTTTGTCTCTTTTCTAACGAAGGATGCAGTCCCTGATCCTCCTTTTTTGTTGACTCGTTCAATCTCAGCTCCAGTTTTTGAGACTTCATCTCCCATAGTACCAATGTCTTGTGTCAACTCTGTCATAACCTCTGTAAATTTGCCAGTAGTTTCTTCAATATCTGCCAAAAAATCAATGAAGCCCTTGTCACTCTCCTCAGACAATTCGGTAATATTTCTTTCTGCAAACCAAGGAACATTATTTATATTTTCTGACCTAAGAAAATCTCTTACAGGATTGCTAAACCCAACTTCATTTGAAATAGCACCATATAAGTTTGTTTTCAAATAATTTAATAACTCCTCAAAACGTAAAAAATGGGTATCATAATCCTTAGCTCTATATTGTTTTAAATCAAAAGGAAGCTGAGACAAATCATCTTTTGTTATCACAATAGTCTTCTTGTTAAATGAATGAGCCAAACCGAGCTCATACATAACATTCGGATTCAATCCTGTTAAATCTGCAATTACTATGTCCGACTCATAAATTGGTTGAATGATATCCATTAAAATATTTTGCTGATTCCCCTCATCACCTGCATTAGTAAACTCAAAATCTTCGGAAAACTTTGACTTAAGCATATCATAAACTTCAAAAAATTCATTTTGAAACGGCATAATAACAAATACTTTTTTCTTTACCATATTCACTATCCTTTAAAATATATATTCTACTACACTCCATTATAAAATTTGATTATTTTTGTAAAAGCGTATAAAATTTATTTCTGTGCATAGAAATGATTCCATATCATTTATGAAGCCCAAATTGGGCTAATTATTCCTGAATTTTTCCAACATAGCATCTACTCCTTTCTGTCGAGGATACTTCCTTTGCAAATATCAGCCTATCAAAGTAATATAAACCAACTTCCTAGAAAATCTACATATTCTTATATCTTATTATAGCATTTTTTATTCCATCCTATTGTATTGGAGCAAAAGGCATATGAATTTTTAAATTGTAATAGCATAAATATAGTAATGAGCATAATTAGTATAGCTTAAAATCAAAAAAAGATTAACACTACGAGATGTTAACCTTTTTTTATTTTCCATATTTAGTCTAAAGTCAACTGGAAATCAATCACTTCCGTTTTCGAGCCACTGGCGCTAGTCCTAACAAACCAACTCCGATAAAACTCATTAGGCTGAATGTATCACCTGTTGACGGCAACGTCTTAGTTGCTGGCTGAGAGGTTTTCTGAGTCGTCAAAGCCTTTGTGCTTGCTTGGGTAGTCATAGCAGCTGCTTTAGGAGCAACAGACTTGTTAGAATCTGTATAACCTACTACTTTTCCAGTTTCATCTACAACAGGAACAGGTGTTCCATTATTGTCAATGATAGCCTTGTATTCTGCGTCCAAACGTTCTTTAAGTTCTTTAGCAGCTACTTCTTCAAGGTAAGCATTGTAAGCATTCAAAAGGGCAGTGTAGTTTTCTTCACTAATCGTTTGAGTCGCTTTCAAATCTGCAAGGAGAGCCAATTCTTTATTAAGAGCTTCTACTTTGCTTGTCAAACTTGCGTTAGCTTGATCATATTTGCTTTGTGCTGCTGCCAACAAGGCAGGTGCATTTTGCAGATTAGCTAGAGTAGTTTTTGCTATTGCCAATAATTGTTTTGCAGTTACTAGTTCATTTTCAAGAGCTGTAATCGTAGCTTTTGATGAAGCAACTTGATTTTTCAAATTGTTCAAAGTAGCTACTTCTGTTGCCAACTCTGATTTTGCTGTTGCGAGTGCTGCTTCTTTTTCTGCAAGAACTGCTTTAGCAGCTGCCAATGTTGCTTGTTTTTCTTGAATACTTGCGTTCAAGTTAGCCACGGCTTCATTTGCAAGCCGAAGAGTTTCTTGCGCAGTTGCGAGAGTTGCCTGAGCTGTCGCCAATTTAATACGAGCAGCAGGTGCTTGTTCCGCAGTTGCAAGAACTTTAGAAAGTTCTGCTTGCGCAGTTGCGAGAGTTGCCTGAGCTGTTGTATTTGTATCTTTGGCAGTAGCAAGAGCATTCTGTGCTTTCTGGTTGGTAGTCAACGCAGTATTGTAAGCAGATTGTGCCTGTTCGTAAGTGCTACGGATAGTCGCGCTATCATTTGGATTAGCGATAGCTGTGGTACTGAAGGTATTCCCTGTAAATAACGAATTAGAGTCAACATCATTTACGTGTACGCTTGTCGCACCAGCTACGGATGAAATATCGACACCGATATAGCTGGTAGTTACACCAATATCATCCACACCAGCGATTGAGCGGGCATGCAACCACTCACGGCCATTATAAAGGAATTCCACCATAGATTGGTAAATCAATGATTTTAGGTGATCCAGATTGGTGGATGTTGTTGTACGAGACCAGGTATTCAAGTTTTCCCCAACTGCAACATTGAAACGGTCACCAGTTGTATCAAGGGCATTGTCATTGTGACTTCCTTCAACAATACTTGTCCATCCATAGTTATCTGAAACATAAATGTCTGTTACCATGTCAGCAACAGCTACACTACTTGTAGTTACAGCAGTAAGAGGTGTTCCAAACTTAGCACGAACCTGGTTCATAAGGTCAGAAGCAAATAGAGACAATTCTGTAATCGTAGCTTCTGAAAGATTGTTTACATCAGAAATAGTCACCAATTTGTCATTTGCATTCGATTTGTAAGTGTTAGCGGCACGAAGGGAAGCATTCAGTGCTTTGAGTTCAGCAACAGCAGCCGCACGGTCATATTGTCCTTTGAGACCAAGTTCATAGTTTTTCAGTGCTTGTACATATTCATCTGATACAAAAATGGTATTAATTGAGTCATAATCCGCTTTTGCAGTTGCCAAAGCGCTTGTAGCAGAATCCAAGGTCGCTTGTGTGCTCGTTGCAGTTGATTGAGCAGCTTCCAATGTTTCCGCTGCTGTGGTTGCTGCTTTTTGTGCAGATGTTACAGCTCTCTCTTTTTCAATGATAGAGATTGCACGTGCAGCGTCTGTTTCAAGAGCAGAAGCCAATTCATCTTGTGCAGTAGATACCGCAGTTTCAGCGGTTGTAACATTGTTTTGAGCGGTTTCCTGAGCTGCAATCACCTTGCTTGCACCTGTTCCGTCAAGACTAGCTTGGGCAGAATCAACAACTACTTGTGCTGAAGTTACCTCTGCTTGTTTAGAAGTAACATTTTCTTGTGCAGAAGAAACAACTGCTTCCTGTGTAGCAATAGCCGCTTCTTGTTCACTTACAACATTTTGTGCGTTAACGATAGCTTGTTCAGTTTCTGTCACTTTGGCTTCAGCTTCAGTTACCGCTTGTGATGCAGCAGCGATATTTTCATCAGTTGCATTTTCTGCAATTGACTTCGCTGATGTTAATTCTTCTTTGGCTGTCGTTACGGCAACCGCTTCTGTATTGACCGCATGTTGCTGTTTTTCAACAACTGCTTCCTGAGTTGCGACCGCAGTATTAGCCGCATCCAATTCGGATTTAGCTTGTTCTACTTCTTCTTTTGTAGGTACTGATATAGTTTCTGTGTTTTGTGTAGTAACCTCAGCACTCTCCACAACTGTTTCCGGAACATTAGTTGTGTCTACTTCTTCTGCCTGCACTACCACTCCAGTTGATGCAACTAACGGCACCAATAAGCTATTAAGGATTATCTTCTTGTTCATATTGTTCTCCTATATTTTTATTAAAGCTATTATACCACAAATTGTCCTCTAGAGTCTATTTTTATAGTCCTTTTAAGACCTTTCAACTGTCCTTAAAAACATATATCCTTAGATAATAGGAGGACAGGAAATGACCCTTGATCAATACGTTGCAAAACAAGTACAAAAGTTAAGAAAAGAATTTCAACTGACACAAGAGCAATTAGCCGAAGCAGCCAATATCGATGTGTCTTCGATCGCAAAAATTGAACGAGGAGAACGTTCAAACATCAAGATTAACACCTTAGAAAAATTAATTGGCGCCTTCAACATTTCAACAACAACTTTCTTCAATGACTATCAAGCAATCGACAAACCAACAGAGCCCTTACTTGATTCCTTGCAGACAAACTTATCAAATCTAAGCAGTAATAAACGCAAAGAGTATTTATTAATTTTCGATGCAATTCTAAAAGCCGGGGAAAATGATTAGTAGCAAATACACATAAACGAGCAGTGTGATACTGCTCATTTTTTATTGTTAAAAATCAGTAAGAATGTCATCAACCCACTCTGCATATGCTTCTGCGACTTCGTAAGAATGTCTATCCTCTAAAAGCAATTTATCAACAAAACAGTTCAATTTTTTATTAAGTTCATTTTTATTATCTAAAAAATAGATTCTAGCAAGCGCATAAGTAGTTAATCTGTCAAAATCTGGGTACTTTCTTCTCAGTAACTTTGCAAATCTTCTGTACAATTTAGAATTTGGATTATGAACTATTAAATCAAGAGTGTTTTCAATTAGTTCAAAACAAAAATGATCATCAAAAAAATAGAATTCAAGTAGTGTATCAATTTCGAGAATCTCTAAAAAGAGAGGCAAGTATATAATTTTGATATTATTCTTGGCATGAATAACTCTTGAAACCGTGGATATAGAAATTCGTATTTCTCTATCTTCAAAAGTATTTAACATTAATTTTTTTTCTTTCATTTGATTTCTAATTTGTTGACCTAATTTTTTTAAATATAATTGTTGAATCACTTTCATAACAAGACCTTTCTATTGATTTCGAATAATAAAAAAACACTTTTCATTTAAGAAAAGTGTCATAAAACAATTAATTTAATATTTAAGAATTTGCAGTTTAGTATTCAAAAAAATATTTCATTCGCTCAGTTTTTCTGAGCTTATCAATCGTAAGTTTCTCATAATTTTCACTCCTTTCTTTCCAAGAAAAACAAAAAAAGCCCTTCAAGAATCCGTTTCAGAGCATGACAAAAAAGCCATGATTGCGACCTATTTTTTTAGGTCTACTGGAACGCTCCTAAAGAGCAAATAATGTCTCCTCCTATGTTATTTCACTGGAAGTACCCTTCCAATGAATAACACAATCATCGTCATAATAGCATGCAGGCTGAACATAAGCCGAAAAACGAGCCATAGCCTTGTACCCATCTGTTTTCCTTGCTCAATAACCATGATCAACTAACCAACAAGAACACCTTCGGTCTTCTCTTTAACAGCTAATCAATCTACCATCACAGGTTTTTTCACAACACACGTGTGCTGTAGCATGAATGGCGATGCTGTAATAAATAATATTTACACTAATAATTATAGCTGTGAAAAAAAAATTAGCAATAGCAAATTCGGTATCATACAGAATTTTAGAAATTTGCAGTCCCACTGCAAATTTCTCAATACATCGAAATAGAAATTCTCTCATGTAGTACAATGACAATGTCGAGGCCAAGACAAAAAATATGAATTACGAGGACACGAATATGAAACGTAAAAATAAACAAAATGGTTACTCTGCAACAATTGCATCTGAGTATATCGATCTTAAACAAGCAATTTATAATATTAGTACAAAACTAGAACCTGTATTAAAATTTGAAAACAAAAGACCGACAGGTGAAATTATCGCGTACCGAGCTTGGTTTACTCAAAAAGGGCTACCTCCATTTTCTGTGAAATTTACTTCCGATATTGACCTACCAGATTATTTGTCTATCATTCAATTTGAGGATTTACAAGCTTGCGAAGTAGGAAACAATGTCTATTTCAAAGCAAATAATCTAAAAGAGATTAAATGATGAAGAATAAGCAATTAGAGCAATATCTCCTCCAAAGCCTCAATATGGCTTTGGGGAGCTTGATTCAAGGCGAAACAAGTTACTCAAATAGTTTTTCCATTAGTGTTCAGGAGGAAGGTTTCCTGTTTATTCCAAGGATGCCTGCAAGCTTTATTATAGATGATAGTCTTTATCAGAAAATCTACCTTATAGCAAATGCTACACTATTCCCCCGATACACTCTACTGAAACAAAATTCCGCTTATTTCATAGCACTTGAATCAGATGATATACATACAAAAAGAGGTCTGTTCTTCCCTTGGGTTGTTGGAATTTCTGAACGACTGATTATCCCAAATTTGGAAGATTTTGTTCAAAAACAGGATAATAGCATCATTACTATAATGAAGAACCTCAAAATTAACTATGAAAATGTGACATCGATTGCGATTGCAGGAAATTCCGGATCTGGAAAATCTTATACACTCACTTACTTTTTAACACTACTAAAAAATTTCTCCGATTTAATAATCGTTGATCCAAAGTTTGATATACCCTCGAGATGGGCATTTCAATACAATGTACCATTCATCTATCCAAGTTTTAGTCGCTCTAAATCTGATTTTGTATCTCAAGTCAATGAAGAACTCAGCACTTGCTTAAATATTATATATGAACGACAAGAAATACTTTTTACCAATCCAAATGAAGAATTTAAGCACATCACAATTGTAATCGATGAAGTTCTGGCATTGTCAGAAGGTGTTAACAAACAGATACGCGATTCCTTTTTCTCATTAATGACACAGATTGCATTACTAGGTCGTGCTACAAATGTTCACTTGTTACTAGTTAGCCAGCGATTCGACCATAATACCTTACCTGTGGCAATTCGAGAACAGCTGAATGTACTGATCCAAGTTGGAAACATCAACAAAAAAACTACGCAGTTTTTATTTCCTGATTTAGATCCCGAAGGTATTGTTATACCGATTGGAAAAGGTACGGGTTTAATTCAAATTATTGATAACGAAACCCCATACCAAGTTCTCCCCTTACTATGTCCAACCTATTTTACAAAGAAAGGAATACTTTAATGCCTACAAAGTTTAATTACTATCATAAAGCTTTCAATATTGTTATTTTATTACTGAAAATATCATTGTTAAGTTATCTTATCAAGATGATATTAAAACAAATAACAATCCAAAACATAGACAACTTATTCTTTTTAGGTAACACAAAACTCTTTTATTATATCAGACCACTCATTGAAAGTGAAGGAATATTTAATAGGATTCAATCAGTAACAGTATCTCTAATCATTATATCGTTATTAATCGAGATACTCCTGAGAGTTTTCAAGGATTCACCTAAAAATTTGATTATTTCAATCTATAGCTATTTAGTTTTAAAATAGTATTCCAAAGAATACTCAACCGATTGAAATCTCCTCAATAACTCAGCCACTTTTCTTTTCAATCCAGCCCAGAATCGTTCAATTGGGTTAAGTTCCGGGGAATAAGGTGGAGGCGGAAGAAAATAGTGTCCCTTAGCCACAGCAAGCTCATCTAGTTGTTTCTTGGGATGAAAAGCTGCATTATCCATAATGATGACATGGGGTTCTGTCAAGGATGGCAATAGCTGCTCCTGATACCACTTGATAAATAATTCCGCTGTCATCGTTC
>NZ_JAOTGJ010000050.1:0-9204 GCF_044427225.1 Streptococcus sp. 2022WUSS037
TACCTTCCAAGCAAGTTGAAATCTACCTCCAATCCCACCTCTGTCCAATTCGACCCGATAGACAGGCGAGGAGGAAGGTTCGATATCAAACACTTGTAGATTTCACTTATAGAATAGCATAAAATCGAGCAAATGAATACTAAAAATAAGGATGAAAAGCCTCTTTTTGTGCTGGCTGAATACAAAAATCCCAAGTATGATATAGAAAAAATACTTGGGAGTAGACAGTGTAGATGTACTGCCGAATGTTAACTTAATGACATTGTCCTACTGTGGACCCTTCATCTATTTACAACTTAGGTGCTTGACCAAGTTCTGCCTGCAGCATCCAAATATGTTTTTCAATACTAGCCTTAGCCACATTGAAAATGTCGTTGGTTACGCTGTCACCTTCTTCATCACTGACATCAAATCCCTTTTGGAAAAGAGCAGCCAGATAGCGGAACACCTCTACCACACGCGCCAATTGCTCTTCAATCGTTACAGTGTAATCACCAGGAACTTCCTTGAGCTGACTATTTTCACTAAACTCTTTGAGGGTAGAAAATGGTGCCCCACCTAAGGTGATTAAACGCTCACTCATCTCATCCAAATAGCCATCAATTTCTTCCATATATTCATCCATCTTTGGATGCCAAATCATAAAGCCACGACCACGCATATACCAATGAACTTGATGGAGGATAGAATGGGCTACTGATAAATCGGCCACCGCTTGATTCAAAACAGCCTTAGAATCAGCCAGTGATGGACGCGGGCTGAAAGACGCAATTTCTGCTGGAGATTGATAATATTTTTGTTTCATCATATATCATCCTTTCTTTTATTTATAATTATTATAAATAAAAGAAGGAAAAATTGCAAGAATTATCCCTCATCCTCCTCTGACCTATTGACAAACAAATCCCTTGCTATATTAACTTATATACGTTAGACTAGTAAGTAAGAATAGTATGTGATTTTCTTTTTAGAAAGTCATCGCCCCCATATGTGTATATCAAGGAGGGATTTTATGTCAGAAGAAAAATTTGACGCAAAACTAGAACAGCTATCTGGCTCTGCAAAAGAGGTAATTGGTAAGCTGACCGACGACAAGGAAATCGAAGTTGAAGGACTTGTTGAGAAAGGAATTGGCAAAGCAAAAGAGCTAGTCGAAGATGCAAAAGATGGGCTTGAAGGTGCCATTAACGGCATCAAAAATGCTTTCGACAAAGAAGAGAAATAAACAAAGAGTTCAATATAGGTAGGATTGCTCGTGCACTGTTTGATAATGAACATTACACTCAATTTGGTCTTTTACCTGTAGCCCGAACAAAAATATGCAAGAGAGGGGAACTCAGGCATTTACCTGTCGAGTCTGCCCTCTCTTTTCTTATGCCACGAAAGGAGAATCTATGAAAAAAATCGTTTTTGTCTGTCTTGGAAATATTTGTCGTAGCCCTATGGCTGAATTTGTCATGAAAGATTTGACAAATCAATTTCATATTGAAAGCCGTGCTACTTCAAACTGGGAGCATGGTAATCCTATCTCCCCTGGAACACAGAAAATTTTCCAAAAGCACAAGATTTCCTATGATAAGACCAAAACTTCTCAACAAATCTCTCAAGCAGACTTTGAGGAATTTGATGTCATCATTGGTATGGACAGCAATAATATCCGAGATTTACAGAAAATGGCACCAGCACATGCCCAAAATAAGATTTTTCAATTCGCAGAAAAATCCGTACCAGACCCTTGGTATACTGGAGATTTTGACGAAACCTACGACATGGTAAAGAAAGGTTGCCAAGACTGGTTGGACAGGTTACAGTCATTTGACCAAGAATAAGATTTTCTATGTAATATTTTTGTAATATTTGTAAAAAAATGGTAAACTATTTCTGACTGAACTGATAATTTCTTACTGTATCCTAGAAAGAACTGATTAGCGTCGGTCAAATCTTATGAAAGAGTAAAACGATGAAAGAGTTCAAATTACCTAGTATAAAATGGCATGATATAACAAGTCATTTCACCCGTCCAAAACTTGAAATCCTCTCCCTTATTATCATCCTCATCTGTGCCCTCTCTGTATTTACAGGGCGAATTGCCAGCAAGCAAGCCATAACTTTCAATAATGGCGCCCTGCAGTACAACGGTTATGTGGTCGCAAATAAAATGAATGGTCAAGGAAAATTGACCTTTGATAATGGAGATGTCTACGAAGGACAATTTACAAATGGAATTTTCCACGGTCAAGGAACCTACACATCTGCAAGTGGGTGGGTTTATACCGGGCAATTTAAAAACGGCTATGCCGATGGAAAAGGAAAATTGACCACCGAAGGACAGGCTATCTACGAAGGAACTTTTAAACAGGGGATTTATCAATATGAAAATTAAATGGTTATCTGTTATACGTGTGATTGGATTAGTCTTTGTCCTACTCTATCATTTCTTTATCAAATATTTCCCAGGTGGCTTTGTGGGGGTTGACCTCTTCTTTACCCTGTCTGGATATTTGACAACTGCCCTTTTGATTGATGAGTTTGCAAAACATAAAAAAATAGATATTGTCAGCTTTTTCAGAAGAAGGTTCTATCGGATTCTCCCCCCTCTGGTTTTAACGATTCTTTTGGTTCTTCCACTTGCTCTACTTGTCCGCAATGATTTCATTGCCAATATCGGCAATCAGATAGCTGCTGCGCTCGGATTCATGACAAACTTCTTTGAAATTCTATCAGGTGGTAGTTACGAGAATCAATTTTCACCTCATCTATTTATGCATACTTGGACACTAGCCATAGAAGTTCAGTATTACCTTGTCTGGGCTGGTTTAGTTTGGTATCTGACTCGCATCTCAAAAAGTGTGGGGCAACTACGTGGATCAATTTTTCTAACATGTATAAGCCTCTTCTCGCTAAGTTTTTTAGCAATGTCTATCTCAAGTTTCTTTGTGGATAATTTCTCAACCATTTACTACTCGAGCTTCACACATACCTTCCCATTCTTCCTCGGAAGCATTCTCGCAACCATCGCTGGTATCGGAAATACAACAACTGCCTTCCAGCAACAAGTGAATACATTGAGTATCAAACAAGCTATAGGTCTGTTTCTTGGAGGACTAGGAATAGAACTTCTTCTTCTCTTTACTCTTCAATTCAGTTCCATCTGGACCTATCTAATTGGTTTTCTTCTATCCAGTTTAGCTACAGCAACTATGATTTTTGCTGCTCGGGTACTTCACGAGAAAACCGAAGATGTCAAAGAACCTGCAATTATCCTCTTCTTTTCAAGTATTTCTTATGGTATCTACCTCTTCCACTGGCCCTTGCTCATTATCTTTACACAACTGACAAATGCCACTATCGCTGCGGGATTATCCTTTGTTTTTTCTATTATCCTATCAACTATTTCCTTCTATATTCTAGAACCATATATTGCTGGAAAAGTAGGAAGCTTGTTTGGATTAGCCATGGATTTGAAACCATATAAAAAGTGGCTTCTTGGTAGCTTTGCTTGCTTGACCATAGTTGGCTTAGGTATCTGTCTGTTTGCACCAAAATTAGGAAGTTTTGAACAAGAGAGCATGGTTAGCAATCTTTACCAAGCTCAGACCCAACTAAATACAACACGATCTGCTGCTGAAAACGCTAAAGCTACTAGTTTTGAAATTCAAAAAGGAGTTATCATCTTTGGCGATTCTGTTACTGTTCGCGCCAGTGCTGCCATACAGACCGCGCTACCAGATGCACAGATCGATGGAACTGTCAGTCGAAATCTCTCTGAAATTGATAAATTGATAAATCTTTATAAGCAAAATAATAGCTTGAAAGAGACTGTAGTTGTAGCCCTAGGTACAAATACTACGGATAATTATCAGGAACTACTAGACCAGCTAGTCAAAGATTTTCCTAAAGGACGTCGCCTTATTTTTGTCACTCCTTACGATGGAAACTTCACTCCGAGCGAATCCATTTCTTATCAAACTGGTCAATACGAGAAAGAATTGGCTGAAAAATATGATTACATTTCCATTGCAGACTGGTATCAAGTTGCAAAGGATAATCCACCAATTTGGTACAATACCGACCTTGTTCATTTCAATCTTGAAAGTAATGGAGGCGAAGTCTTCGCCCAAACGATAAAAAATGCCGTTGAAGCCGTTGCTGATGGTCCAATCAAAAACTAGATTTATACATCATCATCCTCTGAGAATTTCTCGGAGGATTTTTGCACGATTTTCCGATAAGTCCAGCGCGAACTCTAAGAAATGGCGCTGTGCCTGAGCTCAGTCTCAATAAATCTTGTGAAATAAGCCACTTCTACAAAGGACGGAAAAGCGAAGATGACAAGTTAAAACTCCTACCTTTTACAGTAGGAGTTGGTGTCAAATTGACTATTTTTGTTTACTTTGGAAACGCCATTCAAAGCGTTTTTGGTCATAAAATGGATACATCATTTGTAAAAGAGTGACGGCAAGTAGCCAACCACCGATAATATCTGTCGGATAGTGAACCCCAATATAGATACGGGATACAGCTACCAGGACAGCAAGTAGAATCAACACGGCTTGTAGCACAAGTCTAGCTATGCCTTTCTTCATCCTCTGGTGAACAATAATAACAACTGCTCCTGCAATCATCATAGTTGATGCAGTATGCCAGCTAGGAAATGAGTAACCGATGGTATCAATCAACCATTCAATACTTGGACGCGGACGTTGGTAGACATATTTCAGGGCTGTGGATGCCACACCCATCGCCGCAAAACTAGCAAGTAGGAAATAAGCTTCTATCTTCCATTTTTTATAGTAGTAAAAGATAGCAGCTAGAATCAAGGTAATAGCTAAAATAATAACTGTATTTCCTAAAACAGTAATAGAGGTCCAAAATTGACTGGCTCCACTTGGTAAATTTCCACGAATGGCAGACTGGACAGTTGAGTCAAAACCTGCTAGGGTAGTAGGATAAAATTTTACTACATAGCCCAATATCACAAAGGCTAGAGCAAAAAAAGATGCATTTCGTAAATGGATTTGTTTATTCTTCATACAGTATAGTTTACCTTATAAAGGTTAAACTTTCTTTAAAATAGGTTGGGCTGCTTTGTAACAGATATAAAATATTGCTGAAAGCACAATCCCTTGTAAAAGATTAAAAGGAAGTACCATCATCAAAAGATAGTTAGTCAGACCCAAGATTTCTTTAATATCAAAATTTGCAAAGGCTGCATAAACAGGCACCGCATAAACGTAATTTAATACCAGCATCACTGCTGTCGAACCAATTGTCGCAACAGCGACTGCTTTTAAATAATTTTTTAACGTTTGTTCATTTTTCCAGAAATAGGCTACTGCTAAAATGAAAACTGACAAAGCTGCAATATTCATCGGTAAGCCAATAATTGTCGATGGTCCCTGATTATTTAAAATCAGTTTGAGAAAAGTTCGTACCAAAAGGATAGCAAAACTAGACTTCATATCTAGAACAAGCAGACCAAATAAAATCGGTACGAGAGAAAAATCCACTTCCAGGAAACTGGCTGTTGGAATCAGCGGAAATTTCAAATACATGAGCAGAAAGGATACTGCTGAGAGAATGGCGATAATCGTCATTTTGCGTGTGTTTGTCATAAGGTTCCTCCAATTTTTAAAAATTGAAGAAGCGTGGAAGAGCAGGCAAAAAGCCTCCACTTCGTCTTCTCCCATCCAGACTTTACTGTCGGTTGTGGAATTGCACCACATCAGCTTTCGCTCGCAGACTGTACGTGTCTTTCTTTCTATTTTATGGCTTCGTTAAGTCGGCTTGACATACCTTAGTATAGTCTGCACCTCCTTGCCTAGCCCTAAAATGAAACAAAAACACTTTTTTTGAGTGTTGCTTAAGATTTTTCTATCAGTCTAGGCGACAAGGCGAAGGCATAACTGGAGTTAGGCGAGCCTGGTCAACGACGAATGAGAGAAAAAGAAAAGCAAGAATCAAAAAAATCACTGCCGGTCGGGAATCTCACCCTGCCCTGAAGACTATTTCATCATACCAAAAAAGCCTTGCATTTGCAAGAGCTTGGTAAGTTTTCACTATTTTAACTTGTCCCCATCATAGGTGTGAACCAAATCTAGACCAACGAACTGTTGCTGCCGAAGAGCCTCATATACAATCATACACGCTGTATTAGAGACATTAAGACTACGCACATGTTCATCATTCATTGGAATACGGATAGCCTTCTCTGGATGTTCACGCATAAAATCTTCTGGCAAACCCTTATCTTCACGGCCAAATAAGAAATAATGAATATTCCCATCACTATAGTCTTCATCCGAATAGGTTTTATCAGCAAATTTAGATACTAAGTGAACACGTCCTTGTTTGCTGGCATAATCCATAAATTCTGCTAAATTGTCATAGAAGCGAACATCTAACTTATCCCAATAATCTAGTCCTGCACGTTTCATCTTACGGTCATCAATTGGAAATCCCATAGGCTTAATGATATGGAGAGGACTATTGGTTGCAGCACAAGTTCGAGCAATATTGCCTGTATTCTGTGGAATCTGTGGTTCAAATAAGACAATGTGGTTTTTGGCTGTTTCTTCTATATACTCTAATGTTTCAATATTCATAAGGACCTCTCTGGTGACATTTCACTAAACACGAATACCCTTCGAAAATCAAATCCAAACCATGTCAGCTGCATTTTACCGTATACCAATACAGTCTGCTGCTTGTTGTCTAGTTTCTTTTTTTGATTTTCATTGAGTAAAAAGACTCGACTGTCTCCTATGGCAAGAAAGACAAAAAAATAGCCACACTGCCCGGAGTCAAGCTCAGCAAACAGCATGGTGAATGATGATTCATTCACTTAACTCACAACAGGTTTGAGTTAAATCAATGAAATCGTGATACTATTGTAGCTTAAAGAAGGCTGAAAATCAAGAGTTTTGCCCCATTTTTTTCAAATTTTCATAGAAAATGAAAAAGGAGAGCAAATAAACTCCCCTTTCTTACATTTATTCTGCTGCAATCCCTTTTTCCGCAGTCAACTCAAGATTTTCATGGCCTGATTTGCTGTCCGAACCGATATAAACGTCGTAATATTTAACGCGTTTGTTAACGGCAGTAATACTTTCACGTTCAAAGGTTGGAATTGCAAAGGCTTGTTCGAATGCATATTCTTGCCAAGCTTTGTAGTTTTCAATATTTTTCTGTTCGTCAAATGACTCAGCAGAGGTAATTTTATTTAAAAGTGCTGTGTTTTCATCTGAAACGAAGCGAGTATAGTTGTACATCGCTTCAGGTCCCCACAATGATGTCGGGTCTGGATCTAGACCGGCAATCCAAGCAGCAAGATAGACATCAATCCCCTCATCATTGGCAGCAATTGATTCATAGAAAGTATTGTACTCAATGGTTCTTCCTGTATAGAGTTCCACATTCAAACCAATTTCTTTCCACCATGTAAGGTATTGCTGTACCATGGTTTCTTGCGTTTCGGTTGATTTCTGTGCTGCAACACTGATGGTAAGTGGTTTTCCAGCAGCATCTTCACGCATACCGTCTCCATCAACGTCTTTATATCCTGCCTCATCGAGAATTTTTTTAGCCTTTTCAGGATCATAACTATAGCCAGCTAGTTCTGAATCGTGAACATCTCCAAAGAAAGAGATAATTAGTGAGTTTGTCGGGTGATACAAGCCGTTATATAATTTCTCTCCAATCACCGCATTGTCCAACGCATATCCCATTGCTTGACGCAATTTAACATTATTCATCTTAGCATTAGGATTGGTCACATTTTTACCGCTGGTCTCATCGTACTTACCAAGATTGAAGCCAATATAATTGTAAATACCATCCAGACTACCTAGCAAAGTAATATTTGATAAGTCCTTGTAAGATTCGTACTGGTCTGTTGGCATTTCAGCCAAATCATAGTTTCCGGCTTTCATCTCAGAAACGATGGTGTCTGGAGAAACGATATCAATCTTGTAACTATCTAGCTTGACTTTGCCTTTGAAGTAATATTCATTAGGCACATAGGTAACAGATTCACCGCTGACAATTTCCTTTACCTTGTAAGGTCCCATCCCAACAACTTTGGCAGTACGAGCATAGTCACTTGATTCCCAATCTTTGACTGCAATGTCTTTAAAAATGTGTTTCGGCATGACTAAATAAGGTACACCCCCACCTGCATACATCATAGAAGGCGACATCTCTTTGACAGTCAGAACAACTGTATAGTCGTCAACTTTCTTGACGCCAGAAATTTCACTAGCTGTTCCTGCCTGTAGCTCTTCAAAACCAACAATATTGGTGTAGGTTGTATCAGCACGGACACCAGTATAATCAGGACTAGCTAACTGCTCAATGGTGAAAATATAGTCATCGATAGTAAATGGCTTCCCATCTGACCACTTGTAATCCTTGCCTGTCAAACTAACAGTGACAGTCTTGGCATCCACATCAAATTCAGCCTTGGCAAGTCCTGAATCATCCAATTTACGGTCTGCATTATAGCCAAACATAGAAATATCAACCATAGAGGCAAACGGAGCATCCACTCCCGTCTGAGCAAGCTCATCTAACAAAATACCCGTGGATGGTGCAGAAGCAACCAAGGCATACTTAAACTGCCCACCACTAATTGCCTGACCTTCATGGGTCACTTCAGATTCAAAAGATAAATCAATTGAGCTCGTGCTTTCTTTACTTTGACAAGCTGTTAACGCTACAATAGAAAGCAGACCGATACCAGTTAAAGCGATGTTTTTCATTCTTTTCATATCTCTACTCCATTTATTTATTTTGAATAGTATAGCACGATTTAGCATAAATATGCAACTATCTTACCAAGAATATTCGCCTTTGAGTACGCTCACTTTCTTCCATTCTAACTAAAAATGATAAGGTATGCAGGTCAAGGCAAACTCCCCTCATTCCTACTGCTTCTTAGTTTTTAATGATAGTCCACCAAACTCATAACTCAGTAAACTAAGCTAGGTATCGTTTTTTCTCTGATGACAAAGTATTATATAGACAATATGTAAAGACCCCCAGTTGAGAATTCGTGGATTTACCTGTACACTAGAATAAAAAAAACAATCAACTTCTAACAGGAATTACCACACTCAATTGGAGGTCTTATATGTTTCATTTTACCACACTTTTCATCGGAATGGATGTTCACAAAGAAAGTTTTTCACTCTGCTATTATGATAT
>NZ_JAOTGJ010000051.1:0-8921 GCF_044427225.1 Streptococcus sp. 2022WUSS037
AAGTGACCGTCTGAGGCAACTTGACCTACAGTCGCATCTGTTGCTTGTGCAACAAGACGGTATGTTTTGCCATCTTTAGTGATAACACTTGGGCGCTCTGTCGTCTTATCTGATGTGAGTTCGCCTGTATTGACAGTAGTATCGTAAGCTGACCCTACTTCTCCATCAGTGGTATCTTTGAACTCTGTACCAATCTTAGTACCTTCGGTATCTACGTAGTTAACAATAACTGAGCCAGTAGGGAGTTTTTCATAAAAATACGCCATTTTAGTAGTTGGGGAAGCATAGTTGTTCGCAACTGTTAACAAACGGTTTCCCATAGAAGGAATAACGAACTCTGCAAAACTACCTGCACCACTATATGTCACAGTTCCTACATACTCATCACTTGGTTGGTTATCCGTACCTTCTTTTCTCAAAGGAATAGGAGTATTACCTAAAAAGACTTTTACGGTCTCTGTACCACTTGCATCTATTACATCATAGACAATACGTAAATCATTACCTTTACCATCATAGTTAGTTCTAGATACTGTTGTTGTTTCACCAACTGGATAATTTGGATTGGTAAAGTCATTTTTAAAATTACCAGCTGCAGTTAACACACCTGTTTCAATTGGACGATAGGTAATTCGATAACCATTTACCAAAATATCCCCTAACGTATAGGTATCTCCGCTTAGACCAGTTTGTGAATATTTCGGTAATATCTGCTCGTACGCGCTCGCATCAAAGTCAGTATTGTAAAAACTTTTTCCAATAGTTTCCCTATCTTTTTCATAGAAATAATAGATTTCTTGTGGAACAACATAAATACCTGATGTACTAATCTTATTAGCTGGTTCAGCACCTGCTGCTGGACCGAATAAAGCAAGTAGGCGTTTTGCATAGCCTGCCGGTCCTTCAATAACAATCGTCAGTGCCCCACGCGTATTAATACCACCCGTTATTTTAATATCTTCAGTGTTATTAAATCCACGAACAGTAGCTGTATGACCATTTTTAATATTATCTGTTCTTTGTTTTAATGCTTTTGTTTTTGCATCATAAATTGAAAGAGAAAGACTTCTATCGTTTCTGTTAACTGATACTACATAATAGTCAGTATCTAATTCTTTCCACTTTGTTTTACCGTTTTCAGTTCCATCACTAACAACTTCAGCAATTATCTGCAAAGTCAAATAATTTTCACGTTCATCTTTTACAATAAAATCTTTCGGTGTCTCCTTAGCAACTACAGAATATCCTGCATCGGCATAATCAATTTTTGTACTATCCGTATTTACCTCATACGAAACAGATGACGTAGCGGATACAGTAGGTACTCCTGCAAATAAAAACGCACCTAGGATTACTGAAGCAGCACCTAAACCTAGCTTCCGAATGCCATATCGATAGCGTTTTTCATTTTTCTGGAACTCATCGTTTCTTAACGAACGTTTACCTTTAGCAAAATGCATATACTGATTTCTCCTCTTAATAAATGGATTTTTGGTTGATCATGCTGGCTTGTTTATCATCATGTCTATAAAGCGTATCCAAGTCATAGTGTGAGTTTGTCATAGCTCTACTATAATACTTGAATACTTGGAATACTGTCAATAGGAAACTCTCTCGTTCTAAAAGCAGACCAAATGATTATGTATAAAATTATAACTCAACCTATTCCTAGCACAGGAATATATTTTTTTCATACTGATACAAACAAATCCATACACAATTCAATAGTTACTATTATACCCCCCCCGACTTTTTTGCAAGTAAACAGCCCCATCCATCATCACTCTATAGTCCTACACTTTTTCTCATAGTATCACTCTCATCAAAAAACATCAAAATATGATATACTAGACTGAGTTATAGCGATTAGAAAGAGGAAAACCATGTCTTTTGACGGATTTTTTTTACATCACATGACGGCTGAGTTAAGGGCCAATTTAGAAGGTGGGCGGATTCAGAAAATCAACCAGCCTTTTGAACAGGAAATTGTTCTTAACATCCGCAGCAACCGTCAGAGCCATAAGTTGCTCCTGTCCGCCCATTCAGTTTTCGGGCGGGTTCAGCTGACCCAGTCAGACTTTACCAATCCCAAGGTACCCAATACCTTTACCATGATTCTGCGGAAATACTTACAGGGTGCCATTATCGAGGAGATTCGTCAGTTGGACAATGACCGCATCTTAGAATTTTCGGTGTCCAACAAGGATGAGATTGGTGACCATATACAAGCTACCTTGATTGTGGAAATCATGGGCAAGCACAGCAATATCATCTTGGTGGATAAGTCTGAACAGAAGATTATCGAGGCTATCAAGCACATTGGTTTCTCGCAAAATTCCTACCGGACCATCTTGCCAGGCTCGACCTACATTCGTCCACCGGAGACGCATTCTCTCAATCCTTACACGGTATCTGACGAGAAATTATTTGAAATCCTATCGACTCAGGAACTGAGTCCTAAAAATCTCCAACAGGTCTTTCAAGGTTTGGGTCGGGATACGGCTTCTGAACTGGCCAGTCATTTGCAGTCAGACCGCCTGAAGAACTTCCGTGTCTTTTTCGACCAGACTACACAGCCTAGCCTGACAGACAAGTCCTATGCTGCTCTGCCATTTGCCAATAGCCCTGAAAACCAGCCACACTTTGAAAATCTGAGCAACCTGCTGGACTTCTACTATCAGGACAAGGCGGAGCGGGATCGGGTGGCCCAGCAGGCCAATGAGCTGATCAAGCGGGTAGCCAGTGAGCTGGAGAAGAATCGCAAGAAGCTGGTCAAACAGGAGCAGGAATTGGCGGATACGGAGACGGCGGAGTTGGTGCGGCAAAAGGGCGAGCTCTTGACCACCTATCTGCATCAAGTGCCCAACGACCAGCCGAGTGTGCGGTTAGACAACTACTATACGGGCGAGGAGTTGGAGATTGAGTTGGACGTGGCTTTGACGCCTAGCCAAAATGCCCAGCGTTACTTCAAGAAATACCAGAAACTCAAGGAAGCGGTCAAGCACCTGACCAACTTGATTGAGGAAACGAAGGCGACCATCGTCTATCTGGAGTCCGTTGACACCATGCTGGAACAGGCTAGTCTGGCTGAAATTGATGAGATTCGTGAGGAATTGATTGAAACAGGCTACCTCAAACGTCGCCACCGTGAGAAAATCCATAAGCGTCAGAAACCTGAGCGATACTTGGCGACGGACGGGAAGACCATTATTCTGGTCGGGAAAAATAACCTGCAAAATGATGAGCTGACCTTCAAAATAGCCAAGAAAGGCGAACTCTGGTTCCATGCTAAAGACATTCCAGGTAGTCATGTGGTCATCACAGACAACTTGGACCCAAGCGACGAGGTCAAGACAGACGCAGCCGAGCTGGCTGCCTACTTCTCCAAGGCTAGACATTCTAACTTGGTCCAAGTCGATATGATTGAGGCCAAGAAACTGCATAAGCCAACAGGTGCCAAGCCAGGCTTTGTGACCTACCGCGGCCAGAAGACCCTCCGTGTCACCCCAACTGAAGACAAAATAAAATCCATGAAAATCTAATTCATGGATTTTTCTGTATTGAAATCACTCCGCCTTATCAATATCTTCCCTGACTTCCTTGGCGTTGAATTTAGCAAAGAGATAGTTGCGATCCTGGACTGGAAAGCGTTGGTCCAGCTGGTCAACAGCACCAACTTCCACAAAGCCTTCTGAAATCACATAATCCATGACATGACCGCCGAAGGTCAAATCATCCGAGATAAAGTGCAGGTGGTAACCAGCCACGCTGACCCCGTGGAAAATCTCAGGCGTCCAAATGCCCACAATCGTCCCCGAAATGTTCTCAGCGGTATACTCAGGCTGGCGACTAGCCACTTCCGCAAAACGGACATCAGAGGCCGACTTCGGAATCATACGCACATGCATATGCGAAAACGTTCCTTTTATTTTGATGGAACGGAAGAGATTTTCACCATCATAATAGGACTCAATTCGCTGATGCAATTCATCACTAGTCATTTCAAAGCGTTGTTTGAAAATGACTTCTGCTTCGTGAAAAATGACCGCCGCATAGGGGACCTTCATATCAGCAGGAACTTCAACCACTTCTGGTTTTTCCCCTGCTCCCTTGGCCTGATAGGCCTTTCCATCTAAAACAATCAGCTCGCCGTCAATAGAATCCAGGGTTCCCAAACCCAAATCACCATGTTCCAACAATTCGCCAACCGTCAAGGAGCCGCCATACAGTCCAGCCATCAAGGCTCCTAAGGTATTGTATTGAAATAATCGATTTACTTGCATAACCTACTCTTCATTCAAAAATTCTTGCATGGTTAAATCGTCTGGCACCAATTGGATATAACGACTAGCTTGCTCTTTTGCCTCGTCCAAACGACCAAGTTGACGTAAAACCGCTACGTAATCAGCCAAAAATTCAGGATTCTCAGCCAATTCTCCGGCCAATTCATCGTAAAGCTCAATAGCTTCATCATCTCTTTCTAGAGCTTGATAGGCTTTGGCCACATTCCAGCGAGCTAGAACATTATCTACCTCTTCATCAAATAAAGCCACAACCTCTTCAAATCGCTCCTGTTCAAGATACAGATTGGACAAGCGCAGAGCTAGTTCGTTACTATCATCAGCCACCTCTTTTGCCTTGAGAAGATAGTCTTCAGCAGCTTCCTCATCGTGCAATTCATAGGCATACTGAGAAGCCTGAAGCAAGAGATTGGCATCAAAGTCATTTTTAGCCAAGCCTTTTTGAGTCATAGCCAAGGCATCTTCTAATTTATGCTCGGCATGAAGCGACTGAGCATAGGCATATTCATAGCCCTCAAAATCAGGATTGATGGTATCCAACTGCTTGAAATAGAGATTGGCTTTTTGGTATTCTTCTCGTTCAAATAGCAGAGCTGCTAACTCAAAGACCGTCTGATCATCGTATTCCAACTCAACAGCTTTTTCCAAAAATTCAATGGCCGCTTCAAATTTCCCTAAACTTGCATAGGCAATACCAATTCTCTGATAGGTAGAAACTCCCGTTAATTCGTAGATTTCACGATTGTCCAGCTGGGCATAGTAGGAAATAGCCTCATTAAAAAGCTCCAGTTCCATATCCAATTCTGCTAAGCCAAAGAGGATAATGGGTTCATCTGATAAGTGACTTGCTTCTAACAATTTTTCACGCGCCACATCAGACAAGCCTTCTGCCTGATACAAATCCGCCTTGACCAACAAGGCTTCTACATAGGCTGGACTGTCTTCCGAAATTTCCTCCAAATAAGCAAACGCTTCTTCGACCATGCCGTCTTCAAAAGCAATCTGAGCCAGATTGAGGACTACCTCAGGATAGGTTTCCTTGAGTTTGTCATAAATTTGTGCAGCCTGAGGGAAAAAACCAATACTTTCCAGATAGGCAGCCAAGGACAAAAGCGTTTCACTGTCATCTTGCACCAAGGCGCGCCTGAAATACTTATCTGCCTTGACTAAATCCTGCTGGTCCAAACAAGCCAACATTTTTTCACTATTGTTCATTCAAAACCTCGTTCTTTTCTTCATTATATAAATGACTATTTGCTTTGTACCACTCAAATACTGCCTTGACTAACACTTTAATAGATGCATAAATTGGAATCCCTAAAAGCACCCCAAGAACTCCATACATTTGACCAGCTGTTAAGAGTACAAACAAGATGGTAATCGGGTGAATATTCAAAGAAGAACCAATGATTAGGGGAGTTACAAATCGCCCTTCAATAGTTTGTTCCACCATAAAAACAATTAAAACCTTAACCAGCATGATTGGACCAGCAATCAATCCTAAAATAACAGCTGGAATCATGGCCAAGAAAGAACCCAAATACGGAATTAGATTGAGGAAACCAGCCATCACCCCCAAGGTTATTGGATAGCTAAGACCAATGATTGAGAACATCACTGAGAACATCAGGGCAACAATAATCGCAACGGTCACCTGACCACGAACATAGTTTGATAATTGCCCATTCACATCTGATAGCACTGTTCCAATCGGTTCTCTCCACTTGGTTGGTAGATATTGGGTGATGTGTTTATTCAAATACTGACCATCCCGTAACAGATAAAAGAGAATAAAAGGCATAATCAAAATAGCAACAATAATCTGCGAAGCGGTTGAAATCAAATTACTTGCCCAATTCACAGCACTTGAGGAAAACTTCTGAGCATAGGCAACGATCTGATCATTGACCTTATTTAACATCTCCAGAGCTGTTGGTCTAAATTGTTCAAAGCGCTGATTCTGTAGGAGCCCAGTTACCTGTCCTTCGATTTTCTGGATATTCGAAGGAAGATTTTGCGCAAAGGATGTCACTTGCTCTTGAATACTCGGAATTGCCACCGCCAGTCCCCAGATAATGAGAAGACTGATTAAAACAAAGAGAATGGAAATACCAACCGTACGAGAAATTTTATGCTTTTCCATCCAGTCAACCATCGGATTTAATAGGTAATACAAAAGACCTGTTAAAATCATCGGTAACAATACAATTTCTAAAAAGCTTCCTATTGGTCTGAATAAAAAACTAATTTTACTAAAAATAAATATGGTCAAAAAAGTCAGCAAGGTTACCAATAAAAATGTCACCGCTTGGCTATTTAAAAACAAGCGGAAAAACCAAGTCAGACTAAATTTTTGATGCTTATCTTCCATCTAATACACTCCTAGTCTTTTTTTCTATTGTAACATGGAGAAAGGATTTTTGTAAAAATCAACTACAGAATTTATACGACTTTCTCAGAAAAACATGGTATAATTTTATCAATCATTTCCAAAAAGGAGAAGCCTATGACTATCTATTTCGGTACCTACACAAAACGTGAATCAAAAGGAATTTATAAAGCAAATTTTGACTCCGAGACAGGACAACTTAGCAATCTAGAATTGGTCACTGAAGAACCTAACCCTACCTACCTTGCCTTTGATAAGGCCGGACATCTATACTCCGTTGGCGCTGAAAATGGTCTAGGAGGTATCGCTGCCTTCAATGCTGACTATACTCTACTCAACCATGTTGTATCAGAGGGTGCACCACTTTGCTATGTCGCTGTAGATGAAGCAAGAGATTTAGTTTATGGCTCCAATTTCCACAAAGGGCAACTACTTGTTTATAAACGTTTGTCGGATGGTTCACTAGAATTAGCTGATGTCGCTCAACACGAAGGATCTGGGCCGCACGAAAACCAAGCTTCCGCCCACGTTCACTTTTCTGATTTGACGCCCGATAAATTTTTAGTAACCTGTGATTTAGGATGTGATCAAGTAGTAACCTATAAGGTCTCTGACCAAGGAAAAGTAGAGAAAATCGCAACCTATCAGGCTGCGCCAGGAAGTGGTCCACGTCACATTGTCTTCCATCCTGTCGCAAAAATCGCCTATCTCATCTGTGAACTCAATTCAACTATTGAGGTGCTTATCTATGACGGCTGGGGACAATTTGAACACCTACAAACTGTCTCTACTCTCCCAGAAGACCATACTGGTTTCAACGGTACTGCCGCTATTCGCATCACAAAGGATGGTAAATTTATTTATGGATCCAACCGAGGAAACGACTCTATCGCAGTCTACAAAACGCTTGCTGATGCCAGCTTAGAATTAGTTGAAATCGTCCCAACAAATGGAAAAACTCCTCGCGATTTCACTCTTAGTCCTGATGAAAAGCATTTGATTGTTGTCCATCAAGATTCTGACAATGCAACTGTATTCGAAAGAGATGCCGAAAATGGCTGTTTGACTGAGCTTTCACACGATTTCTATGTTCCTGAAGCAGTTTGCGTTACATTTTTATAAGTCGTTTCAGTTGTGAAATCCGTCCAGTTTTGGTTTAATAGTTTCATAGGAGGTGTTTTCACCATGAATCCAGTAGATCTTTTTAACCAAGTAAAAGAATTGATTGCAAACAAAGACTTTGATGGTGCAAAACAATTTATCGAAGAAAACAAAGACCAATTTGGTGAATACTTGGAACAGGCAAAAGGCTTGTTATCAGGTTCTGAAGGTGTTAACGGTCTTTTAGATAAAGTTAAAGGCTTGTTCTAATACATGTAAAAACTAGGCTGAGAATGTTCAGTCTAGTTTTTTTGTTCAAAAATATTTGTTATCTCTTGCAATGAAGGAATCACCCAATCACTCTTCAATTTTTCATTTTCACTGGCATACTTCCCAAAACCTGTCAGTATCCGTACAGTCCACATTCCCAAAGATTTAGCAGGGAGAATATCATTATCATACCTATCCCCGACATAGACAACTCTATCTGCAGGGATGTTTGCTTTTTGCAAGGCAAGTGTGAAAATAGTTGTATCTGGTTTAGATAGCCCAACCTCTTCAGAGAGGATGATGAGTTGAAAATAAGACTCAATTCCCCACTCTTTAAGCAGTTCTCTAATACTACTAGACTGATTGGCAATAATCCCCAAACGATAGTTTTGTGATAACTTCTCTAGAACATCTATTGTTTCAGGATACAGGCTCACACCCTCATTTAAAGTCAAAAAACAAGTCTGGAACTTTCCAGACTTGTTCTTACTATAGCCCTCGCTATACTAGCTCGGGGATAAATTAGTACACTGTACTAATTTATTTTTTCAAGTTATCGCAGTATCAAATAATTCAATAAAATACACTAAATTATTAACCTACTTTTTACCTTTTTTATTCTAAAATGTAAAGTACAAACAAGTACAATATACTAAAGGGGTAGTAAAAAAGGTATTAAATTGATGAGTTCAGCAAGCAAGACAAAAGGCATCTTACTGGATGCCTTTTACTGTTTTATGGCTTCGAGCCAGTTTTTCTCGTAGAGAAAAACAAGAAAACCACCAGCTATGCTGGTGGCTGACAAGGCTTTGAGCTTCCATTTCTTTTTCCTGTTATAATCTAATTGTTCAGGTTAGATA
>NZ_JAOTGJ010000052.1:0-7768 GCF_044427225.1 Streptococcus sp. 2022WUSS037
ACTGATGAATTGCATCAGACATTTGGTTTCAGAAGTGATTATCAAATTATTAGCGAAAAAAAGATGA
Organism: Streptococcus sp. 2022WUSS037; assembly: GCF_044427225.1. Lineage (NCBI taxonomy): Bacteria > Bacillati > Bacillota > Bacilli > Lactobacillales > Streptococcaceae > Streptococcus > Streptococcus sp. 2022WUSS037. The sequence continues at coordinate 68 of NZ_JAOTGJ010000052.1, forward strand.
AAAAAATTTTACAAGCGTCAAAATCGAGAAAAAGTACGCATTTTTGATATAAAAAGAAAACCTCTCTAAACCCTTGATATGCATAGGGTTAGGGAGGTTTTTGTCGTTTAAAACTGTCAAAGACGGGAGTATAGCGAAATATGTGAGGAATGACAAATCTTGGTTGGAGATTTAGAAAAATCCCCATTTTTCCTGAATTTTAGGCTATAATATATACTATATATAAAAAGGGAGAGAGCAATGCAGAAAATACTTCTTGTTGAGGATGATAAAACCATTAGCCAATTAGTTGCCAAAAACCTGATTAACTGGGGCTATCAGGTTCAAGAAGTCAAGGATTTTCAGACGGTTTTGGACCAGATAAGAGATTTTCAGCCCCATTTGATTTTACTGGATATTGGGCTACCTTTTTTCAATGGCTATTACTGGTGTCAGGAAATTCGCAAGACATCCCGTGTGCCCATTATGTTTCTGTCTTCCCATGATCAGCCCATGGATATTGTCATGGCGATCAATATGGGAGCGGATGACTATGTGACCAAGCCTTTTGAAATGACGGTTCTCCTAGCCAAAATACAGGGGCTTTTGCGGAGGACTTACGATTTCGTAGGTGAACAAAGTTTACTCTGGTTTGAAGAGGCTTCCTTGGATTTGAAGACTATGCAGGTGTCATATGGACAGGCTGTAGCAGAGTTGACACGAAATGAATTTCAGATATTACGGGTGCTTTTTGAGCATGGCAAGGAAGTGGTTAGTCGTGAGGAGCTGATGAGAGAACTCTGGAACAGCGATATTTTTGTGGATGACAATACCCTGTCGGTTAACATCGCTCGCCTGCGTAAAAAGTTGGCAGAACTGGGTTTGCCAGATTTGATTGCCACCAAGAAAGGAGTGGGCTACGGCCTGGTGTGGACACATGAATAAGGATGATTTTAGCTCACTAGTATCAGAATTTTTACCCACTTGGCTCCGTCATCGTTGGATCTTTCTGGCCAGCTACTGCCTTTTTGCTGCGACCATTTTGGCTATCAGTAGCGTCTTTGACATTGAGAGGGACCTGGTTCTCTATGCCCTCATCCTCCTGAGCATTTGTTGGCTCCTTGCCCTCCTCTGGGATTTTGTCAGGGAATTTTCCCGCTTTGGAAAAATCTGGCGTGGTCAGAAAGTAGCCACAGGGACAGCCAGTGAACGTTGTTTGCAGGAGAGAGTGGAGCGACTAGAAGTCCAAAACAAGCTCCTGCTGGAAAAACACCGTCAAAAACAGACAGAATTAGATGACTACTACACCCTCTGGGCCCACCAGATGAAAACGCCTATTGCAGCCAGTCAGCTCTTGGTAAAGGAAGTAGGCAGTAGTTCAGTCCGTCATCAGCTAGAATCAGAACTTTTTAAAATCGAACAATATACAGGTTTGGTCTTGAACTACCTCCGTTTACAGTCTTTCCATGATGATTTGGTTATTGAATCTGTCAATTTGGAAGAGCTGGTCAGAAGTTTGGTCAAGAAATATTCCCTCTTTTTTATTCAGGCCAGTACCAGCTTGGACTTGGGACCGCTGGATAGGACAGTAAAGACCGACAAACGCTGGCTGGGTCTCTTGATTGAGCAGATTTTATCCAACGCCCTCAAATATTGTCAGGGGGGAAGTATTTCGATTGCTCTGGATGGAGATGATTTGGTTATTCGTGATACAGGAATAGGGATTGCAGAGAGTGACTTGGAGCGGGTTTTTGAGCGTGGTTTTTCAGGTTTCAATGGCCGAAGAACCCAGCAGTCTTCGGGTCTGGGACTTTATCTCTCCCGGAAAATCGCTGCGGAGCTGGGCTATTCCCTCAAACTAAGCTCCAAAGTGGGCCAGGGAACAGAAGTGCGAATCGGTATCGAAGAAGTGGAGATGATTTTTGACTAATCTTACAAAATTGTCACGCAAATGAAAGCTAGGGCTATGGCAGCTTGTCGGAGGATGGGCTAGAATGGGGGTAGAAAAAGAAAAGGAGGCAGTAAGATGACGCTCTTAGATGTGCAACACGTTCAAAAAATTTATAGTTCTCGCTTTAAGGCGGGCCAGGTCGAGGCCTTGAAGGATATTCACTTTGCCGTTGAAGAGGGTGAGTATGTGGCGATTATGGGGGAATCTGGTTCTGGAAAATCTACCTTGCTCAATATTTTGGCAACCCTTGATAAGCCAACGCAGGGCAAGGTCCTGCTCAATGGTGTCAATACAGAAACGATTAAGAGCAGGGAGGCTGCAGCCTTTCGTCGAGAGAAACTGGGCTTTGTCTTCCAAGATTTCAACCTCTTAGATACCCTCTCGGTCAAGGATAATGTGCTCTTGCCTCTGGTTTTGTCTCGCTATCCGATTGATGAGATGAACAAGCGACTGGTTCATACACTAAATAGTCTGGGAATTGCGACTTTGCAAGATAAAATGCCTTACGAGATTTCGGGTGGTCAGCAGCAACGGGTTGCGGTAGCACGTGCCATCATTACCCAGCCTGAAATCCTTTTGGCAGATGAGCCGACTGGAGCCCTCGACTCCAAATCATCTGCAACCTTGTTGGATGTTTTTGAGCAGATTAACCAGCAGGGGCAGACCATTCTGATGGTGACTCACTCGACAGCTGCAGCCAGTCGTGCTAAACGGGTCCTTTTTATCAAGGACGGTATTCTCTACAATCAAATCTACCGTGGTGAACGAACTAGTCAGGAAATGTATCAGCTGATTTCAGATACCTTGACAGTCATGGCGAATCGAGGTGAGTAATATGTTTGGACTAACCGTTCGATTGGCTCTGACCAATCTCAAAAAGAACCGCAGGCTCTATTTTCCCTATGCCCTGATGACCATTTTGTCCACAGCCATTGCCTATATTTTCACCGCGCTTGCCTTTCATCCTGATTTAGGTCAGGTCAAGGGAGCCAATGGGGTAACCATGGTTTTGGGCTTCGGTATGATTGTGGTCATGTTGGCAGTTGCCATCATGGTCTTCTATGCCAATAGTTTTGTCATGAAGCAGCGGTCAAAAGAGTTCGGTGTCTATAGTATTCTAGGCTTGGAGAAAAAACATCTCCTCTTGATGACCTTCTTGGAAAATCTGGTTTTCGCAGTCGGCACCATTCTGACAGGCTTGTTGCTAGGCTTGACCTTGGACAAACTCTTCTATGCCCTCTTGCTGAAAGCCATGCAGATGCCTGTGGTCTTGGCATCAACTTTTCAGCTAAAAACCTTGGGTATTGTAGTTGTTTATCTTTTTGGCATTTTCGCTTTGGTCAGCCTTTTTAATATTGGGAAACTGGGCTTGACCGACTCGCTCAAACTAGTTCAGGGCAAGAAACGTGGGGATAAGAAAACAGGCTTCCTCTGGCTGCAGACCTTCTTAGCCCTTATCTTATTGGTGGCAGGCTATACAATTGCCCAACTAATGACAAGTCCGATGCAGGCTATTCCAAGTTTCTTTGGAGCGACTCTTCTGGTTATCTTTGGGACCTACCTGCTCTTCCACGCAGGTGTTATCAGTCTCTTAAACTGGCTAAAGAACCGTCAGACCTATTACTACAAGCCTGAGAATTTTATTTCTGTATCCAACTTGATTTTCCGTATGCGGAAAAATGCTCTGGGGCTTGCGACCATTACCATTCTCTCCAGCATGTTCTTGGTGACCATGGTTGGAGGGCTTAATATTTACATCGGTGGCAAAGATTATATCGCCAACCAGAATCCAAATGACTATTCGATCGATGTTGGAATGCAACCAACCACTTCAAAAGATCAAACGGAGAAGTGGGAGGTGTGGGCGGAAGCTATCTTGGAAGAGACAGATATTCCAGTTGAAAGTAAGGTAGTCTATCCTTATCAGCAAGCCTATTTTTCTGAGGTGACAAATCAGCAAATAAAATTTTTGACGGATGAAGAAGCTGCTGGTATGGCTTTCTCTGACCGAGTGGGTATTGGTTTTGTCCTTGATCAAGCCACCTATGAAAAGATGACGGGAGAAAAACTCCAGTTGGCATCTGACCAAGTGGCCATTTATAGTAAGGGAGTCCAGTATCAAGCTGGTCAACCTCTCAGATTTGATGAAAAGGAAATGGAAGTTGTCCAAATCTTGCCCAAGAATGTGACTTTAGGACATCTACCAGACCATGGTTCCTTCCTTCTCAGCCAGTATCTGGTCATTGTTGTTCAAGACTTGGCCATTTTTGAAAATCAAGCTGAGACTCGTTATTATATGGGCTTTGAAAGCAGTCTGCCAGAAGAAGAACAGGTAGATCGCTATGATGCTTTCGTATTTGGAAACTTTGAAAGCGAACTGTGGAGCTCTAATATTCTTCCAGATGGTACCAACTCGATTAGTCTCGCCTACCGTGCCTATGCGATGCGTGGTTTCTTCAGTTTTGCAGGTTCACTTTTCTTCATCGGTCTCTTGCTATCGCTCATCTTTTTGATGGCGGTGGTGCTGGTGATTTACTTCAAACAGATTTCAGAAGGATATGAAGACAGAGATCGCTTCGTCATTATGACCAAGGTTGGTCTGGATGAGGATCAGACGAGACAGTCCATTCGCAAGCAATTGCTGACCGTCTTTTTCCTACCTATCTTACTTGCCTTTGTCCATCTTGCCTTTGCCTACAAGATGCTATCATCCATTCTTTTGTCTATCGGCGTGGTCAACGAAGGGCTTATGCTTCAGGTGACAGCAGGCATCTGTGGTGGCTATCTCCTCCTCTACCTAGTGGTCTATGCCATCACAACGCGGTCTTACAAACAAATTATTTCCTAAACTTGGGGCAACCCAAGTTTTTTGATATTTCTAACATAACGTGGAACATTTTTAGAATTTTCTGTCAATTTAATATTTACAGATTAAGAGGATAGTGATATTGTATGTAGCATAACAAAAAAGTTCATTCTATAGTTGTTTAGTGTCATCGTACTTGCCCTTGATAAAAAATGAAGACAGTATGATAAGTGCTAACAATTATAGGATAGAAAAGGAGATGTGCTTATGAAAATTGAAGGATCAAGTATTGCCTTTATAGTGATTTGTACAGGTTTGGTATTTTTAATGACACCAGCCCTTGCTTTCTTCTATGGTGGTCTCGAGAGACGGAAAAATGTTATCTCAACGATGATGATGTCTGTTGTCTCGCTAGCCCTTGCAACGGTGATGTGGTTCGCTGTTGGTTACTCTCTATCATTTTCAGGTGATGGAAATCTTATTGGTGATCTTGGACATGCGTTTTTCCAAGGCGTCAGTGACTCAGAGAGTACAAGGGGCTTGACGATTCCGGATTCACTTTTCGCAGTTTTTCAGATGATGTTTTCTATCATTACTGTTGGTATTTTAACCGGTTCTGTTGCGGGACGGATGCGATTTAAACCTCTCTTAATCTTCATAATTGGTTGGCTTCTTTTAGTTTACTATCCATTTGCCCATATGGTTTGGGATGAAGGGTTACTTGCTCAGTGGGGTACAATTGACTTTGCTGGTGGTGATGTTGTCCATATTACATCAGGGGTAAGTGGCTTGGTTTTGGCTTTGGTAGTTGGCAAGCGCAGGGACTTTAATCGCCTCGAATACCGTCCACATAATGTACCATTTGTCCTATTGGGGGCTGGTTTGCTTTGGTTCGGTTGGTTTGGTTTCAACGCAGGTTCTGCCTTAGCAGCCGATGGTTTGGCTGTTCATGCCTTGGTAACGACACATTTGTCATCTGCAGCGGCCATGTTCTCATGGATTTTGTTAGAATATATAAAGAATGGAAAACCATCACTTGTCGGTGCTTCAACAGGATTAGTAGCTGGATTGGTTGCTATTACGCCCGGGGCTGGTTTTGTATCAACGTGGAGTGCAGTGATTATCGGATTATTGGTTAGTCCAGTTTGTTTCTATGCAATTGCAATTGTGAAACATAAACTTGGTTACGATGATGCCTTAGATGCTTTTGGTTGTCATGGTGTCGGTGGTATATTTGGCGGTATCGTAACAGGACTGTTTACTACTCCTGAATTGGCTCTCGACCCTGAAAATATTGGCTTGATTTATGGGAATCCACGCCTGTTCTTGGTAACCATCGCAGCGATTGTCTTTACAATTGTTTGGTCTGCAGGCATGACATTTGTTCTCATCAAGGGAATCTCATTCTTCATGCCACTCCGCGTTTCAGATAGAGAAGAAGCAATTGGTTTGGATGATACAGAACATGGTGAGACAGCTTATCCAACATTTATGGGCTTAGATTCATAAGAGAGGTGTTTTTGATGAAAAAAATAGAAGCAATTATTCGTACAGAGAAATTAGAAGATCTTAAGGTTGCCATAACTAGTGCAGGAGTTGCTAAGGGAATGACGATTTCACAAGTTTTGGGCTTTGGAAATCAAAAGGGATTTGCAGAAATTGTTCGTGGTCATAAGGTAACACCGACCATGCTTGCTAAAGTAAAAATAGAAATGGTTGTTGAAGATGCTACTGTTGATAAAGTAGTCGATGTGATTATTTCAGCTGTTCAAACAGGAGAAGTTGGAGATGGAAAAATTTTTATTCAACCGATAGAAGATGTCATTCGTATTCGTACAGGAGAACGTGGTCACGATGCAATTTAGAAATGCTGTATATGAGAACTTGGGTTATCCAAGTTCTTATTTTTTTTGAAAATCTTCACTATTTTGCTTTACAAACTAGTTATCTTGTGTTAGACTATAGATACAAAGCTAGTATGTAAAACAAAATAGTGGGTGAATTTCTAAAGGGTCACTTTTATTTTTATCAGATTAGTCGGTATTACAAACTAGGTAGGGAGGCAGTGTGAAACTGGATAAGAAAAGTCGGGAACATTGGAAACTAGCAGGTATCACGCTTGTGACAGCTATTATAACAGGATGGGCTTTGGATTCTATGTTGATGTTATGTATCATGTTAGTTTCAGGTTTGCTGTTTGGATTTTTTGCAGAGGAAGAGGAGGACTTATGAAAGAAACCCAGATGCTCAAGGGGGTCCTGGATGGCTGTGTCTTGCAAATCATCAGCCAGAAGGAGATTTATGGTTATGAGCTGGTCCAGGAGTTGAGAAGTCAGGGCTTTGAAAACATGGTCGGAGGGACAGTCTATCCCCTCCTTCAGAAGTTAGAGAAAAATAGCCTGATTTTTAGTCAGAACAAGCCATCGCCAGACGGGCCGGACAGAAAGTATTTTTATCTGACAGACCAGGGAAAGACTTATCTAGAAGATTTTTGGAGCCAGTGGACGGAATTGGTCCAAAAGGTTCAGCGATTGAAAGGAGAGTAGGATGAGCAAACAAATGGAATACCGCAAGCAGATTGAAGTGATTGAAAGTCAACTGACCAAGGAAAATAAGGAATACATGGGCCGTATCAATGGCTATATGATGATTGCCTCTGTCTTTCACAGGCAGGAAGAAGCAGTGACTGCCCAGCTCTTATCTATTTACCAAGATGTTCTGGAAGCCCAAAAAGACGGGCTTTCGGCGAGCCCACTGAAAAAGTCTCCAGTTACTCCGACCCTTATAAAAAAAAATAGGAATTCTCCTGAATGATTGGGAGAATTCCTATTTTTCTACTCTTCCTTTTGGTCTATTAAGGTCATAATTCGCTTCATATTGACTACAAATATGGTGGTGGCTGCTTGTAATTCCATGTTGAAAAGACCTGATGCTCTGGCGACATCAAGACCGTGTCTTTGTTTCA
>NZ_JAOTGJ010000053.1:0-6512 GCF_044427225.1 Streptococcus sp. 2022WUSS037
CCTTGTCGCCGCTAGAATTTTCGCTAGGAGTTAGCCCAAGATAAGAAGCAAAATGTTGAGCTGTCGCAAAGCGATTAAAATCACCGATTTCTGTCACAATGGAAAGAGCAGTTAGTGTTTTAATGCCAATAAAGCAAGAAAGCCGTGAGACCTTCTCTTGATAACTGTCGCTTTGACCCAGTTGCTCAATTCGTGCATCATACCGTTCTATTTGATCTACTAATTTCTCATAGGTCAATAGATATTCTGTCAAAATCTCTGCGTAAAGTCCATCAGGATTTAGGGAACGGAGCCAGCGGACATGTTTCTGTGTCCAATTACTGCTTCCCTCGGTATAGCGAAAATCATGTCGGAGACAGAAGGCAAGAATTTGTTGTTTGATTTTCTTCAGAGCCACTTTGTGGTCTGTTCTCATGCGGATATATTCTTTGACTTGTTCATCCTCAACAGTAGGAATATGAACAGGCCGATAGCTACGAAAGGCCAGAGCTTTTGCGAGCTGAGCTGCATCTTTTTTATCAGTCTTAACACGCTTAGATCCTTCCTTCATCACCGTTGTAGGCGCCATCACGATACAGGGAAGCCCGTGAGCTTGTAGCTGGTGATATAGGGTAAATCCAAGACATCCGGCTTCGTAGCCACATAACACTTCTGCATCTTGACCATATAAACGACGAAGCTCATTCACATAGTTCACAATATAGCTAACACTTGGACCAACTTTAGTGCTATGTTTGAATTGATTGGTCATCATATCATAATAGCAGAGTGAAAAACTTTCTTTGTGAACATCCATTCCGATGAAAAGTGTGGTAAAATGAAACATATAAGACCTCCAATTGAGTGTGGTAATTCCTGTTAGAAGTTGATTGTTTTTTTTATTCTAGTGTACAGGTAAATCCACGAATTCTCAACTGGGGGTCTTTACATATTGTCTATGAATATTTACGCTCATGTTACGGAAAACACTAAAGAAAAACGGCTGAAAAGTTTGCCCAATTTTTGGGAATGTAACGCCAGCCGTTACTTTTTCCGTTACTTTTTCAAAAAGAAAGCCACTCCCACGGGTCGGGAATGGCTTAAAATCAACGTTTCTAACGGTTTTATAACGCTGATTATTTGAGACCGTATTTTTTGTTGAACTTGTCCACACGTCCATCTGCTTGAGTGAACTTTTGACGTCCAGTATAGAATGGGTGTGAGTCTGATGAAATTTCCACACGGATCAATGGGTAAGTTTCACCTTCGAATTCAACTGTTTCGTTAGATTTCTTAGTTGAACCGCTAAGGAACTTGTAGCCAGTAGTTGTGTCCATGAAGACAACAGTGCGATATTCTGGATGGATATCTTTTTTCATTTTAAAATTCCTTTCTGCCATGGACTCTTTCCGAGCCATAGATTATAACCATTTAAGTTTACCAAAAGTTTGTTCTTATGGCAAGTCTTTTTACCTATTTTTTTAATATTTTTTCAAGTTATAGTACGGAAGCACCTGAAGCAAGGTCAGAAGTTACTCTGACGCCAAATCCTCCTCTTGAGGGACTGCCCAAGCTATCAGAAATCCTTTCTTTACCAGCAAGAACTTTCTCAGAAAGTCCCGAAGTCACTAGAATCCTGCCATCCTGCCCAATCAGAACTGCTTCGATACCATCAGTTTCTTCTACCATCTTATAAATCCGAGTTATGTCTTGACCAAACAGTCGTGTCGTCCAAATCTCACCATCAACAGATTGTTTGGACACAATGGTCAAACTAGCCAGTTGAGACTCGATTGGATAACCGGTCTCAGGACTTAATATATGGTGGTAAGTCTTCCCGTTTACTGTAAGGGTTCTTTCGTAAATACCAGAGGTGACAACCGATTCTTCTCCTATGTTGAGGACGAGGGCATTTTCACCACGTGGTTTCTGAGGATCTTGAATCCCAATTCGCCAGAAACCATCTGGATTGTGGGGAGTTTGACCAAAGGTCAGAACATTGCCCCCCAGGTTAATCAGTCCCGCTGCCACACCAATCCTTTTCAAGAAGTCAACAATCTTATCTGCCACATACCCTTTTGCCAGAGCCCCCAGATCAATCGCCATACCTTCTTTTTTCAAATAGACTGTCTGCTCCTCATCATTTAATTCAATGTCCCTTGGACTGATGAGTTGGAGTTTTTCACTGATCATTTCTTGAGTTGGAAGTTTGGCATCGCTAAATCCAATTCGCCAGCTTTGCACAAGGGGACCAATGGTAATATTCAAAAAAGATCCCTGAGCCAGACTGTGTTCCTTGCCCAATTTAATCAATTCATACAGGTCATCGGCAACAGGAACCGCCTGAACACCTGCATTAAGGTTGACCTCCATCAATTCAGAGGTCAAGTCATTGGCAGAAAAGCGGTCCTTGTAGAGATAGAGAAGCTCTTCTACCTGATCCAAAATCGGTTCTGCCTGGGGATGCCAGATTTTAGTATCAATGACGGTTCCCATTAACCGAAGAGAGCGACTACTTGCTTGCATTCCTCACTACCTCTTGTATTTCTTGGTATATTTTCTCATTTTCGGAGAGTGAATAAGAGTTAGCACCACTTGCTAGTGGGTGGCCACCGCCATCGTGGCGTTTGGCAATCTCGTTGATTGGAAGATACTTACTGCGTAGTCGTACGCGATAGTTTCCGTCAGTTTGTTCCACAAAAATCCCCCAAGATTGAACCGTCCCAATCCGTCCTGGTGCGCCTACGATAAAGGAAGTGTCCGCATCGGTCACCCCGTATTTTTTGAGAATATCCTGTGTCAAAATGACACGCGCCGCACCATATTCATCCACTTCCAAGTTGTCGTAGACGTAGCCTGTCAACTTGGCAATCTTGAAATCGATAGTATCCATCTGGCGAGACATTCTTGCAAAGTCAAAATCTTCTTGGCGGAGACGAGCAACAATCTCAAAGGTACGTGAACTAGTTGCTGGATAAAGAAAACGTCCTGTATCGCCCACAATTCCTGCATAGAGTAGACGGGCAGTTTCTGCGTCTAGTTCCAGTTGACTTTGAAGGGCCAATTCTGCAATCATTTCACTACAAGAACTAGCTTCCGTATTGACCCAAAGCAAGTCACCGTAAGGCTCTTCATTGGGATGGTGATCGATTTTGATCAAGAAATCCCCTTGAGTATAACGGTCATCATCCACACGTGCCGTATTGGCAGTATCTGTCACGATAACCAAGGCTCCTTGATAGTCTTGGTCTGCAACTACGTCCATTCCTGCCATCCAAGCAAGATTTGGCTCCTCAAAACCGGTTACTTTGATGGTTTTTTCAGGAAAATTCTTCTGCAAAAGTTTCTGCAAGCCAACTTGACTACCAATCGCATCCGGATCTGGTCGTTGGTGGCGATGAATGATAATGGTGTCGTATTCACGAATTTTTTCAATAATAGTATTATAAATAGTCATAGCAACTCCTTTTCATCATTTTAGCACAAACTTCCCCTTTTGAAAATGATGGGAGTGTGGTATAATAAGATTACTATGTAATTTGGAGGAAATTATGGCACTAGCAAAAATAGTTTACGCTAGTATGACTGGTAACACAGAAGAAATTGCTGACATTGTCGCCAGTAAGCTAGAAGAGTTAGGTTTGGAAGTACAGGTTCACGAATGTACGGCCATTGAGACAGAAGAAATCTTGGATGCGGACCTTATTGTCGTTGCCAGCTACACTTATTCTTACGGTGGAGACGGTGAGCTTCCAGATGAAATTGTGGATTTCTATGCTGACCTAGCTGACTTAGATTTGACTGGTAAGGTCTACGGTGTTTGCGGTTCTGGTGATACCTTCTATGATGACTTCTGTAGTGCAGTAGATGACTTTGATGTCATGTTGGGTTCACGTGGAGCAACAAAAGGTGCTGAAAATGTCAAGGTAGACCTGGCTGCTGAAGACGAGGATATTGTTAACCTTGAGCAATTTGCAACCGACCTTGTTGCAAAATTAGATACAATGAATTAACTGACAAACAGACTGGCATATCAATAGGTCTAGTCTGTTTTCTTTTAGCCATTTATTAAGATTGTACACCTATTGTTTGCAATCTTTATTTTTTTGATATATAATTAACCGGTTAAGTTTTTTAAATAAGGAGAATTTTATGGCTAAAAAATCAAAAATGGCACGCTATCAGAGACAATTGGAATTAATCGAACGTTATGCAGATTTGCGAAAAAGTCTCAAAGAAAAAGGTGACTATCAAGCACTTCGAAAATTGCCTCGCGACTCAAATCCAAATCGACTGAAATACCGCGACAGGACCGATGGCCGTCCGCATGCTTATATGCGAAAATTCGGTGTGAGTCGGATTACCTTCCGTGAATTAGCCCATCTTGGTCAACTTCCTGGGGTAAAAAAAGCAAGTTGGTAACTTCCTCAAACAAGGCTAGTATTCTGCCTTGTTTTTTGCTATACTAAAAAACAACTGAAACAATATACGGAGGTCTATAAGATGAATTTGGATTGCATCCGCGAACAGATTAACACGATTGATAGCCAATTGGTTGAACTACTTGAAAAACGAATGGAGTTGGTCGACCAAGTCACAGCCTACAAACGAGCAACAGGTAAGCCTGTTTTGGATACCAGCCGAGAAAATGCTGTCCTTGAACGAGTTGGAAAATTAGTCCAAAAAGATGATTACCGCTCTGCTATTCAAGCGACCTTTAGCGATATGATGGCACAGTCAAGAGCCTATCAGGCTGCAAAATTAGCTCAAGATGACCAGTAAAGTCAAGCAAGTTATCCAATTCCTCGTCTTTTCTATTCTAATCGGACTGGTTGCTGGACTAGTCACCACACTCTTTGGGAAAATTCTACTAGGGGTTGGTGACTTACGGTCTGAATTCTTTACTTATCTAATCCCCTTTCTGCCACTTGCAGGGTTAGTGATTGTTTTCATTTATCAAAAATGGGGGAGGGAAGTCCAAGCAGGTATGGGCTTAGTCTTCAAAGCTGGACAAGGCAAGAATGTGCACATTTCACCAGTTCTCATTCCGCTCATCATTTTTACAACTTGGCTCAGTCATCTTTTTGGTGCTTCCGTTGGTCGCGAGGGTGTAGCTGTCCAACTTGGAGCCAGTCTCTCGCATTGGTTACAAAAACAAGGTTTCACACACTTGCCTAAAGCCATGATCACGAAGATTGGTATGGCTGCAGGTTTTGCTGGACTCTTTCAAACACCCTTGGCTGCTAGTTTCTTTGCCATTGAAGTATTAATCGTTGGCCAATATTCTTGGACAAGTCTCCCCTATTGTCTAGTTGCCGCGTTTACGGCTTCTACTACTTCCCATTTACTGGGATTGGAGAAATTTTCGCATGCCATCGCGACTACCTCATTCCAGTTTACAGATAGTTTTAAATGGCTTCTGATTGCCATCTGCTTTGGAGTTGTCGGTAATTTATTTGCTTGGTTTCTGGCGCAAGCAAAAAGCATCTCAACTCGATGGTTTCCAAATCCTTATATGAAAATTGCTATCACGGGAGTCGGGCTAAGTATTCTACTATTCTTTTTCCATCAGGAGCGATATGCTGGTTTGGGAACCAATTTGATTGAGGCTAGTTTAGCTGGGGAACAGGTGTTTGCTTACGATTGGCTACTGAAACTCCTACTGACCTGTCTTTGTTTGGCCGCAGGTTTTCAAGGAGGCGAAGTTACTCCCCTCTTTGCGATTGGAGCTAGTTCTGGGGCTGTTTTAGCAGGATTACTAGGTCTACCAACTGAACTTGTTGCAGCCCTTGGGTATTGTGCCGTATTTGGAACAGCCACCAATACCTTACTGGCTCCTCTCTTCATTAGCTATGAAGTATTCGGAGCTAATATCCTGCCCTATGCTATTCCTGTACTTGCCATAGCTTATCTTATAAACAGAAAACAGACTATTTATGGGGTGCAGGTGAGATGAAGTAAGGGAATCATAGTTTGCCTCTTTCTTGCCCCTCGCTCACATTTTAGAAAAAAACAAAACCCTTGTGTATCAGAACCCACTGAAAAAGTCATCAACTTGATGGCTTTTTTTGCTATACTAGAGTCGAGGTGATTCCTATGCTTGATAATCAAATTCAGTTAGATCTTAGTTCCTATTCTCCCCTGTATGATATTGTTGTTCCCAAAAATCATTTTTTACGGCAGCTAACGGAACTCTGTGACTTTAGTTTTATCTATGATGAGTTAGAGAAACATTATTGTGTCGACTTTGGTCGAAAGGCTTACTCACCCATCATGATGTTTAAATACCTTTTGTTGAAAGATATTTATCATTTATCTGATGTCGATGTTGTCGAGCGTTCGTTATCAGATATGGCCTTTAAGTATTTCCTTGGTCTAGCTCCAGAGGAGTCTGTTATTGATGCCTCTTCTCTTACCAAATTCAGAAAATTACGTATTAAAGATGAACACTTTTTGGACTTATTGATACAAAAATCGGTTCAAATCGCCCTTGAACACAAGCTCATTAAACAAAAAATCCTCATTGTAGATGC
>NZ_JAOTGJ010000054.1:0-6426 GCF_044427225.1 Streptococcus sp. 2022WUSS037
ACAATGGTAGAAGTTCTTTTATTTCCAACCTTAATATCTTTGATAATGGCATAATTGATTGTATTTTTAGATACTGATTTTTTAACTCTCATAGATTCGCACCTCACTCTATTATATCACAGTACGAAAAAAGTACGCGATTAATATATACGAAAATTTGACAAAAAAATAGCATCACATCAACGTTTGTGGCACTTTTGTGTCATTCAAACTGTCAAACTCCCGACAAATTGCAATACGGACATTGCAACTCTGGGCTTAATGGCCGGTTTTATCATCATGATGATTTTGGATGTTGCCTTAGGATAATTTGTTAAAGTCTGTTGTTACAGGCTTTTTTCTTATGACAATATCTTTAAAAATATGGTATAATGAACTGATATTAATTTAGGGAAGGTACTCTTATATGAAAGGTATTATTCTAGCTGGTGGGTCAGGTACTCGCTTGTATCCTTTAACGCGCGCAGCTTCAAAACAGTTGATGCCAATTTACGATAAACCAATGATCTATTATCCATTGTCAACATTGATGTTGGCTGGAATCAAAGATATTTTGATTATTTCAACTCCGCAAGATCTTCCACGTTTTAAGGATATGTTAGGAGATGGTTCTGAACTTGGAATTTCACTTTCATATGCAGAACAACCAAGTCCAGATGGTTTGGCGCAAGCCTTCATTATCGGTGAAGAATTTATCGGTGATGACAATGTAGCCTTGATCCTTGGTGATAACATCTACCACGGCAATGGATTGACCAAGATGTTGCAACGTGCAGCAAGCAAAGAAAAGGGCGCGACTGTCTTTGGTTACCAAGTAAAAGACCCAGAACGCTTTGGTGTTGTCGAGTTTGACGCAGATATGAATGCCATCTCTATCGAAGAAAAACCTGAAGAGCCAAAATCAAATTTTGCGGTTACTGGTCTTTATTTCTATGACAATGATGTTGTGGAGATTGCCAAAAATATCAAGCCTTCACCTCGTGGTGAGTTGGAAATCACAGATGTCAACAAGGCTTACTTAGAGCGTGGCGACTTATCTGTTGAGCTTATGGGCCGTGGATTTGCCTGGTTAGATACAGGTACGCATGAAAGCCTCTTGGAAGCTGCACAGTACATCGAAACGGTTCAACGTTTGCAAAACGTTCAAGTGGCTAACTTGGAAGAAATTGCCTACCGCATGGGCTATATTACAAAAGAACAAGTCCACGAATTAGCACAGCCACTTAAGAAAAATGAATACGGACAATACTTGCTCCGTTTGATTGGAGAGGCCTAATGACAGAAAACTTTTTCGGTAAAACACTAGCAGCTCGCCCAGTTGAAGCTATTCCAGGAATGTTAGAATTTGACATTCCTGTTCATGGTGACAACCGTGGCTGGTTTAAGGAGAACTTCCAAAAGGAAAAAATGCTTCCTCTCGGTTTCCCTGAAAGATTCTTTGCAGAAGGAAAATTGCAAAATAATGTTTCCTTCTCTCGCAAAAACGTTCTTCGTGGTCTTCACGCAGAGCCTTGGGATAAATACATTTCAGTAGCAGATGGCGGTAAGGTTTTGGGAACTTGGGTCGATCTTCGTGAAGGCGAAACCTTCGGTAATACCTATCAAACCGTTATTGATGCTTCAAAAGGTATCTTCGTTCCGCGCGGAGTAGCCAATGGTTTCCAAGTTTTGTCAGATTTCGTGGCTTACAGCTACTTGGTTAACGACTACTGGGCTTTGGAACTCAAGCCTAAGTATGCTTTCGTCAACTATGCAGACCCTAGCCTCGACATCCAGTGGGAAAATCTAGAAGAAGCGGAAGTTTCAGAAGCAGATAAAAATCACCCACTCCTCAAGGACGTTAAGCCTTTGAGAAAAGAGGACCTCTAATGTTTCAAGCCTTTTTGGAAATAGCAGAGCAGTTAAACAAGTTAGGAATCACTCCCTTGTTAATGGGCTCAGTTGGTTTGGAAAGGCGAACAGGGAAGGACTGGCAGGCAGGAGATTTAGATATTCATGTTCCAAGTGATCCGCGTGGCTGGGAAGCCCCAGACGACGAACGGATTTATCAGGCGGACACTTTGATTTCTATGATGAACCAACTAGGTTATGTCCTTGTTGACCGTCATGAACATGAATTTCATAAAGACGGCTTATCTGTTGAATTCGGAGGCCTACATTCACTGCCTGAATTTGCTGGTGTAGAGCTAGAAGATTTGGAAGAACTAGAAACAGCAGGTGTTCGCTATTACCTACCGACACTTGAACAATACCTAAAAATCTACCAAGCCTCTTCAAAAGATTCCTACCGTGCAGAAAATAACAATCAAAAAGACTTTGCTAAGATTGCTTATTTGAAAGAAATCTTGAAGTAGTCTGATAATGCAAGAGGGCGAGCAAAGCGAGCCAATAGCGATAGTTTCCGCCGTAGTGAGAAGCTTCTTTGCTTTGCTAAGGAGCGGGGGAGCCCATGAGACCTTGGGCTCATGGGTTAGTAATGAAACACCTTGGTGGTTTGCTTGCGTCCCCACTACCTAAGGAAACTATTAAAAAAGAAAAAACTTTTCGGAGAAAAAAATGTCTCAATTTAAAAATATTATCGTAACTGGTGGAGCTGGTTTCATCGGTTCAAACTTTGTACACTATGTTTATAACAATCATCCAGACGTTCATGTAACAGTTTTGGATAAACTTACTTATGCAGGAAACAAGGCAAACTTGGAAGCTATTCTTGGTGACCGTGTTGAGCTGGTTGTTGGCGATATTGCAGATGCTGAATTGGTTGACAAATTGGCTGCTAAGGCAGATGCCATTGTTCACTATGCGGCAGAAAGCCACAACGACAACTCCCTCAACGATCCAAGCCCATTCATCCATACCAACTTTATCGGTACTTACACTCTTCTTGAAGCGGCTCGTAAATACGATATCCGTTTCCACCATGTATCAACTGACGAAGTATACGGCGACCTTCCTTTGCGTGAAGATTTGCCAGGTCATGGCGAAGGTCCAGGTGAGAAATTCACTGCAGAAACCAACTACAACCCGTCATCACCTTACTCATCAACCAAGGCTGCATCAGACTTGATTGTCAAAGCATGGGTGCGTTCATTTGGTGTCAAAGCAACGATCTCAAACTGTTCAAACAACTACGGTCCATACCAACACATCGAGAAATTTATCCCACGACAAATCACCAACATCTTGGCTGGTATCAAGCCAAAACTTTACGGTGAAGGTAAAAACGTCCGTGACTGGATTCATACCAACGACCACTCGACTGGTGTTTGGGCAATCTTGACAAAAGGCCGTATGGGTGAAACTTACTTAATCGGTGCTGACGGTGAGAAGAACAACAAAGAAGTGCTTGAATTGATTCTTGAAAAAATGGGTCAACCAAAAGATGCTTACGACCACGTGACGGACCGTGCAGGACACGATTTGCGCTATGCTATTGACGCAAGCAAACTTCGTGACGAGCTTGGTTGGACACCGCAATTTACAGACTTCTCTAAAGGTTTGGAAGAGACTATCCAGTGGTACACAGACAACCAAGACTGGTGGAAAGCTGAGAAAGAAGCAGTTGAAGCCAACTACGCGAAGACGCAAGAAGTTATTAAATAAGACTATTAAAGGCTAAGGCTCTTGCCCAAGCCTTTCTTGAAATAAGGAGCAAACATGATTTTAATTACAGGTGCAAATGGTCAGTTGGGTACAGAGTTGCGTTATCTCTTGGATGAGCGTGGTGTTGAGTACGTTGCCGCTGACGTAGCAGAGATGGACATCACGGATGCCGACAAGGTGGATGCCTTCTTTGCAGAAGTTAAGCCAAGCGTTGTTTACCACTGTGCAGCCTATACAGCTGTTGATATGGCAGAAGATGAAGGAAAAGAACTCAACTACAAGATTAACGTAACAGGCTCTGAAAATGTTGCCAAGGCAGCTGCTAAATACGGTGCAACCCTCGTTTATATCTCAACGGACTATGTCTTCAATGGTGAGTTGCCAGTCGGTCAAGAGTGGCAAGTAGATGACCAACCAGATCCGCAATCTGAATACGGTCGTACCAAGCGTTTGGGTGAAGAAGCAGTTGAGAAATTCGCAGACAAGTTCTACACTGTTCGTACAGCTTGGGTATTTGGTAACTATGGTAAAAACTTTGTTTTCACCATGCAAAACCTTGCGGAAACCCGCGATACCTTGACAGTTGTCAATGACCAACACGGTCGCCCAACCTGGACACGTACCCTTGCGGAATTCATGGTACACTTGGTGGATACCAAGCAAGCATTTGGCTACTACCATTTGTCAAACGATGCAGCAGAAGATACGACTTGGTTTGACTTTGCGACAGAAATCCTCAAGGATACTAACACCAAGGTATTGCCAGTGGATTCTAGCCAGTTCCCAGCCAAGGCAAAACGTCCATTCAACTCAACCATGAGCTTGGACAAGGCAAAGGCGACAGGCTTTGTCATCCCAACTTGGCAAGAAGCTTTGGAAGCATTCTATAAACAAGAAAAGAAATAGTCTACAGGAGATGTGTATGAAAAAGAAAGCGATTGTTAAGCCGTTGTTGACGTCAGCAATCCTTCTTGCTTTACTAGGAGGTGCTATATTACCGTCCGGATCTGTTCCAGTTGTAGCAGCAGAGACAAGTCAAAGTACGACCTATCATTTAACTGCTGATGAAAAAGTTGCCGTACGTGAATATATTCAAGCTAAAATGACTATCGATATGCAAGAATATAGATTGGCGTTTCTTGAGGGAATGATGGAAGAAATGGCATCGGGTAGTGCTGAAGCTGCATGGGATGAAGAAATTGCAGACTTGAAGGCAAACTTAACAGCAGAGCAAGTTGTTGTTTTAGATGAACTCAAAGCAAATTTAATTGGTAGCATAGCCCAACATTACCATTACTTATTTGAGACACTTACAGTCGCTGGAAAAAGCGGAAGAGAAGAAGCTGCGGATATAGTTTCTAAGTACGAGGCTGAAGATGATGCAAGTACTCCTGAAGCCGAGTTGGCTGCATTGAAATACGCTAGAGAAGTTATCGTTGAACTACTGAATAAAGAGTCGGCAGCGATTGATAATTATATTGCTTATGCAGAAGCAACTGGACAAGAATTAGCTGGATTGTTGGAAAGTGGAAACTCTAATTTAGAATCTATTACATCTGCAACTATAGGATATGGTCAAGCTCTTGCAATTGCTTCGCAACCAAAATTTCCGTATGACTTTTCAGAAATAGACCGACAGATTGCAGAACTAACTGCTAGTCTACAATCAAAAGTCGAGGATAAAAGTACAGCTAACATTGAAAATACCGGGGCACAAACAAGTCAAAGCGTTACAAATGACTCAAATGATTTGCAAGATGTTTCAGGTCAAGGGGATGGTCAGATTTCTGATGTAGCTACAGGAAAAGGTAGTATTTCCGAAGCAGGTCAGAAAAAGGTTATACCAAATGATAAAGCTAAGGTATTACCAAAAACCTCAGGGAAATCTGGTCTTCCATTAACTGTATTAGGACTCATAATAATTTTTGCTGGTTGGCTATTGACAAAGAAGCAAGAAGAAAAATAAAGGATTAGTGTAATTACATCTATTTTGAGAAATATAGTTGTTTTTACATGTGAAATACATAAAGGAGATATTTGTGAAAAAAAGAACGTTGTTATTTCTTTCTTTGTGTGCATCCGCGTTGAATGCTCAGCTTGTTCAAGCGGATATGGTAAATGCCCCATCTAGTCAAGTTTCTTCATCTCAGGTTGCTGAAACTGGCGGGCAGCTATCTGTCGTTGATGAGGCTGGTCAGATTAAAGCTATTCTGTCGAACTTTCAAGGGGAAATTATTGGCGTTACAGCCCAGTTTAGCTCTGAAACAAATAGCGGCATTACTGTCACATTCTCAATGGATGAGCAGGGTAGATACGTAGCGGTTTTGGATCGGTCTGCATTTGCGGAGGAAGACCAAGTCTTTTCGCTGAAGTTAACAGCACAATTAACAGATGGAAGTTTTCAGACCTTATCAGATTATAGTTTCGAGTGGAAGAAGGATGTCGTAAGCACGGCTGAGAAGCCTACTGCTTTGAATAATAGTGATGCAACTCCGTCTAAAATTGAGGAGGAAGCAACTTCGGCTACTACAAGCTCAACGGTTAATTCTAGTTTGACAGCAGGTGCAACAAGTAGTACTTCGAATTCGCTGACCAGAAGTTCTTCCAATACGATTGCAGGAAGTTCGAATGGATCTACAAGTGTTCCAAGTGCTCGAGTCAGTACAGCTTCCAGTTCGGTCAATGTTACACAACCTACAGGCACCATCACAATTGAAAATCGTAACGATGCCCAAGGTACCTTTGATGTTCGTGTTACTAATGTTTCATCGCCGAAAGATATAGCAAGTGTTATTTTGCCAACTTGGTCACAGACGGATGATT
>NZ_JAOTGJ010000055.1:0-6330 GCF_044427225.1 Streptococcus sp. 2022WUSS037
ATCAGTGATAGTGATATTTTTGTCTTTAATTCTGAGAAAATTTGTGATAAGATTTAGTTGTTCCATATGAACCTTTCTAGAATGATAGTTTGAACGCTTTTCATTATAGGTCATATGGGACTTTTTTCTACCATTTGTCAAGTCCATCAAGGTATTTGACGAAAAATATTTTGAGTCTCGTAATCCAAATATGGAAATTATTTTATTTTGGACTAAAGTTTAGTGAAAAAAGTGTATACAAAAGCAACACCTTATGTTGAAATTTTTTGATAAGGTGTTACAATGATGGTGCATAAACAGTTTTACCGATTTTGGGTAGAAGTATAATCGTAAAGTTTGTTATGCGTAATGAGGTAATACATTGTCCGAATGAGACGATGTATGGAGGCAATCGTGTGTGGCTTGGTTGAAGTCGTTTGCGATTGTCTTTTTCGTTTCTCATAAAAGTCTGCGATATGGCAAGGATTGGTATGACTGGCTGAAGCGATATTGTGAATGCATTTGAACAGAATCTTTCTAGCGTAGGGATTGCCACGCTTGGTAATGTGTTCCTTAGCGAGGAAGTTGCCAGATTCATAGTGTCTCAGATCAATACCGATAAAGGCATTGATTTGATTGGCAGACTGAAAACGGCGAATATCTCCCAGTTCACCAATAATACTTGATGCAGTAGTCTCAGCTATTCCAGGAATAGAGAGCAGAATGTCATATTCAGGTAATGGCTGAGCTAGTTCCACCATTTGGTCTAGAACAGTTTGTCTCTGTTCAGAAAGTCTAAGCAATTCTTTTGCATAGTAACGAACCTCTTCCATGATCGGAGAGGTTTTCTTAACGGCACAATAAGATTGATTAGCTAGTGCTGTCAGCTTCTCAACTAAGTACGCCACACGCTTATCCGAAATCCGTTTTGAAGTGGACTGACGGATGCTCTCTGAGAGTTCATCCTTGCTTAACTCAAGCACGAAGTCCTTGCAAGGAAAATCTATGACTAGGTTCCAGTATTGTTCCCCAGTTGGCTTTGATAAGACAGTCTCTATCTCTGGAAACGTGACTTGCAAGACCTTGTGCAGACGGTTTTTAGCTCGAACGATGTCCTCGGTCAGATTCTGATAGAAACGGCTGAGATCCCGCAAGTTTTGGTAGACTTCTTCTTGGACATAAGTGGGTTTACGATTCAGCACAAATTGAGATTGAGCCAGTTTTTCGGCGTCAATTTGATCCGTTTTCCGCACACGCAAACTATCCAGTTGCTTCTTAGCTTCTAAGGGATTAAGCCGTGTATAAGCGTAGCCATTATCCTCTAGAAAAGCTTGAAGACGACGAGAATAGACGCCTGTTGCTTCAAAGATGATTTCTGGCTTGTGGACGGTTTTCAAATCACCAAGTAGCCGAGAAAAGCCAATGGCATCATTGGACATGGTGTAGCTATGAACCTTCTCGCCATTGACTAGAATGGCTACTTCTGAACTTACCTTACTCACGTCAATCCCAAATACTACTCGCATGATATTACCTCTTTGTCTTGAATGTTTCCTTGTTTTAGTGATGTCATTTTCAATACTCGACGTCTGGCGTCCCACATACTTTGATAACATTCTTTCTAAAACAGGTGCCTTGCCAGTTTTTGATGCGACGTCTAGCGTCAAAAAGTCCCACGACTTAACAAGACACCTCTACTTTAACATAAAGAAAAAGTAATGAGTACTCTCTCCCGTCGGAGATTTCCTCACTACTAATCTTAGTATGTTTTCTATACTCAAAAAGGCTCCATAATCTCCACAGTGGATTTACCCACTACAGAAATTATAGAGCCTTTTCATCTTCCTGAAACCAAAGGCATTTCTTTTAATGACTTTGATGAGATTATTGGTAGCTTCCAGTTTGGCGCTTGAAAATGTGAGTTTTGTTGTTTTTCAGTGTAGGTCATATGGGACTTTTTTCTACACTCAAAAAGGCTCTATATGACCATAGTGGGTTTACCCGTCATAGTCATATAGTGCCTTTTATTTTTTGCTTAGTTTAACAACCGCCTCGGTCCGTGCTGTGTGGGGAAACATGTCGACAGATTGAATGTATTCTACCTTGTAGGCTTTGCTTAGCTCAACAAGGTCCCTTGCAAGAGTGGAGACGTTGCAGGATACGTAAACCATTTTAGCTGGTTTGTAATCCAAAATGGTTTTGAGGAGCTTTTCGTCGAGTCCAGTTCGAGGCGGGTCGACTACTAGGGCATCTGCACGGTAGCCTTCTTTGTACCACTTAGGAATAATCTCTTCTGCCTTACCAGCTTCGTAGTAGGTATTGGTCAGGCCCATTCGTTGAGCGTTGGCCTTGGCATCCTCGATGGCTTCTGGAATAATGTCCATACCTCGAACAGATTTGACCTTTTTAGCAAAGGCGAAGCCAATGGTTCCCACGCCACAGTAAGCATCAATCAAATCTTCATCGCCAGAAATATCTAATGCCTTGACTGCTTCTCCATAGAGAACTTCCGTTTGTTGGGGATTTAATTGGTAAAATGCCCGAGGTGACAGGGAGAACTCGTAGTCCAAGACAGCTTCTTCAATGGCTTGTTTGCCCCAGAGAATTTCTGTTTTTTCCCCATAGATGTCGCTAGTCTTCTGTCTATTCCAGTTTAGAGCAATAGTGATTATACTTGGAAATTGACTGGTGAGTTCATCAATTAATTTAATAAGATTAACCTGACAAGAGGTGATAAAGATTACTTGAACTTGACCTGTTTTTCGAGCCTTGCGGACCATAACCGTGCGGATTCCGTGTTGCTTGCGCTCATTGTAAATAGGAATACGGTGCTTGGTGAGTAGCTTTGCGATTCCGTTGATAATCTCTTGTGTTTCGGAATCTTGGACGTAACAATTCGTAATTCCAATCAAGCGATGGGAATTTTCTGCATAGAGACCGGCCTTGACTTGATCTTTGAAAAATCGAGTCTGGAACTGTAATTTGGCACGATAGTGGCTAGGCTTATCCATACCGATTGTTGGATAAATAGTGTAGTTTTCGTAGCCAGCTGGTTTGAACTTTTTTAGGGCCTGCTGCAAGAGATCTTGTTTGAAGTCTAATTGTTTATCATAGCGGAGGTGCATGATTTGACAACCACCACAGGCTTGGTAGATATCACAGGCAGGCTTTACTCGGAATTTGGATTCCTTATTGATTTTCAAAAGCTTGGCTTCGACAAAATTTCGTTTGACCGAAGTGACCTGGCAATAGATTTCTTCTCCCTTGAGGGCACCAGGAACGAAGACCAGCGTTTTTTGATAAAAGCCGATTCCTTCGCCATTGATACCCATTCGCTTGATTTTCAAGGGAATTCGTTGGTTTACTTGTAGATTCATATTATTATTTTACCGAAAAA
The DNA here is from genome assembly GCF_044427225.1 of Streptococcus sp. 2022WUSS037. Classification (NCBI taxonomy): domain Bacteria; kingdom Bacillati; phylum Bacillota; class Bacilli; order Lactobacillales; family Streptococcaceae; genus Streptococcus; species Streptococcus sp. 2022WUSS037. The sequence goes on from NZ_JAOTGJ010000055.1 coordinate 3,377, forward strand.
TCCTGTATAATGAAAGAATGAGAATTACAAAAATTGAAAAGAAGAAACGTCTTTATTTACTTGAAGTGGATGGTCAGGATAGTTTGTATATTACGGAAGACACAATTGTTCGCTTCATGCTTAGTAAGGGCAAGGAAATCACGGAGCAGGAGTTTTGTGAGCTTCGCGATTTTGCTCAGTTTTCTTATGGGAAAAATCTAGCACTTTATTACCTTTCCTTCAAGCAACGTACCCAAAAAGAAGTTAGTGATTATCTAAAAAAATATGAAATTGAAGAAAACAATATTGTCAAGATTGTGACGGTATTAGAAGAGGAAAAATGGCTGGACGATGGGAATTATGTTGATAGCTATGTTCGTCAGAATGCTCTAAATGGAGATAAGGGACCAGCTATGATTCGTCAGAGGTTGATGCAGAAAGGAATTCCTAAACCGCTGATTGATAAAAGGCTGGCTGAGGAAGATTTTTCAGAGCTTGCTGGGAAGATTGGGGAGAAATTGGTGGGTAGATACCAAAGAAAGTTGCCTCTTCGAGCTTTGCAAGATAAAGTTGTACAGGGATTGATGGGTAAGGGGTTTTCTTATGAGTCAGCCAAACAAAGCCTGGGTCAGTTGGAACTTGTGGCTGATGAGGAAAATGAAGATGATTTAATCGCCAAGGAATTGGATAAGCAGTATAGAAAATATGGTCGTAAATATGAAGGCTATGAATTGAAGCAAAGGTTGATGCAGGCTTTGGCTCGCAAGGGCTTTGATTTTGATGCCATAAAATCTGCTCTTCGTGAATATCTGTGAGAAAAAGTTTCGCCTAGGTTGAAAAAATATGGTATAATAGTCAAGATAAATTGTAATAGTAGAAAGTTGGTAACAAAGTGAAATTACCAAAGGAAGGCGACTTTATTACTATTCAAAGTTATAAACATGACGGTGAAATTCATCGCACTTGGCGTGACACCATGGTATTAAAAACAACGGAAAATGCTATTATTGGAGTCAATAATCATACCTTAGTGACTGAAAATGATGGTAGGCGTTGGGTAACAAGAGAACCAGCAATCGTTTATTTTCATAAAAAATACTGGTTCAATATCATTGCCATGATTCGGGAAAACGGAGTTTCCTATTATTGTAACCTTGCTAGTCCATATGTTCTCGACAATGAGGCACTCAAATACATTGATTATGACCTAGATGTTAAGGTCTTTGCTGATGGTGAAAAGAGACTGCTGGATGTGGATGAATATGAGCGTCATCGTAAGGCGATGAAGTATTCGGATGATATTGATTTTATTTTGAAGGAAAATGTCAAGATACTGGTTGATTGGATTAATAACCAGCGTGGACCATTCTCTCCAGCCTACGTTAATATCTGGTACAAACGCTATTTAGAACTGAGAAGTAGATAAAGTTAGAAAAGAAAATCCTGTTTAACAGGCTTTTTTCTTATTGTAAAGGAGGGGCTTATGGCCTTTGAACAAACAAATGGGCGCTATGCAAGTTTTGGAGTTGTGACCTCGCTTCCCGGGGAAGTGATTGACAGTTTCTGGTATGTTATTGATCACTACTTAAAAGGAGTTATTCCTTTGAAAAATGTAATCCGTTTTTCTATCAAAAATCGTCGTGGTAAGATTACGCTGGTCTTTTCGCAGGAAGGTTATAAAAATGTACTGGCTGTAGATTTAAGTAGTCGTTTTGATCCTTTTTATCCCTCAACAATCTTGGTAATGGACAAGCAGGGAAAAGAGACCATTACTTTGCCAGATGAGGTGACCTTACTTTAGCTTGAAGAACTGGTATTTTATCACCTAAGATATTGTTAATATATGAAGTTTGGTGTAAAATAGATTTGTAAGCTTATGTGGGTTAGAAAGGAGGAGTCTATGGTTAGTCAAACTGTTGAAAAACCTCTCTATTTGCAGTTGGTTGATGAATTGGAAGTTGCAATTCGTGAGAGGATGGCTCCGAATGACAAGTTATTTTCAGAGCGTGAGTTGACACAGGTTTATGGTGTCAGTCGTATTACAGTTCGTTTGGCTTTGCAAGAATTGGAAAAACGGGGCTTAGTCTATAAGAAGCACGGTAAGGGAACCTATGTATCTGAGATTTCAGATACTGCAGTTGATTTGTCTCAGGCCTATAGTTTTACTGAGCAAATGAAAAAAATTGGGAAAGTACCGAGGACATCAATTTTATCCTTTGAATTGGTTAAGGCATCAGACTATATTGCGCAACATCTACAACTTAGTCAGGGTGAGGAAGTGTTTGAAGTTGAACGTTTGAGACTTGCCGATGAGATTCCGATGATGCTGGAAAGGACATATGTTCCTGCCTCGCTATTTCCTGGATTAGCTGCTCAGCGAATGAAGTCAACTCCCTTGTATGAAATTTTTTCAGAGGATTATCATCAGGTGATTCGTTTGGCAGAAGAAGAGTTCTATGCAAGTATTGCTTTGGATAATGAAGCTAAGATACTCGGAATTCCAAGTAATAGTCCAGTACTTCATTTGGTAAGAAAAACGTATAATGATAAGAATAGAATTATCGAGTTTACGTTTAGTATTGCTAGAGCGGACCAGTTTCGTTACAAGATTACCCATCAACGGGGATATTAGAATTAATACTCTTCGAAAATCAAAATTATTCGTTGTCAAGAGCCTTGATGAAATCCAGTTCTATTTTTGGTTTCGTTTCCTAGACTACTTTTGATTGTTATTGGATATGAAAAAACGCGGACGTTAGTGAGCCCACTGAAAAAGTCTCCAGTTACTCCGACTCTTATAAAAAATAGGAATTCTCCTAAATGATTGGGAGAATTCCTATTTTTCTATTCTTCCTTTTGGTCTATTAAGGTCATAATTCGCTTCATATTGACTACAAATATGGTGGTGGCTGCTTGTAATTCCATGTTGAAAAGACCTGATGCTCTGGCGACATCAAGACCATGTCTTTGTTTCA
>NZ_JAOTGJ010000056.1:0-6325 GCF_044427225.1 Streptococcus sp. 2022WUSS037
CTAAAAAAAGTGAATATTACTTTAAAAAAAGACCACAACCTATAAAGAACAAGATAGCGAAAAGGTGAGACGCTATCTTGATGTTTTAGCCTGCTTTCCAAACACCCCTATTGTTTATATTGATGAGACTGGCATTGATACTTATCTTTATCGTCACAAAGCTAGAGCACCTCGAGGGGAGAAAGTATACGACAAGGTAAGTGGACGCAGATTCGAAAGAATTTCGGTAGTAGCTGGTCAAATTGGTTCTAAAATTGTAGCCCCCTTGCTTTATCATGGAACGATGACAGCGGAATTATTTATCAAGTGGTATCAGGAGCAGCTATTGCCATCCTTGACAGAACCCCATGTCATCATTATGAATAATGCAGCTTTTCATCCCAAGAAACAACTAGATGAGCTTGCAGTGGCTAAGGGACACTATTTTCTTCCGCTTCCACCTTATTCCCCTGAACTTAACCCAATTGAACGATTCTGGGCTGGATTGAAAAGAAAAGTGGCTGAGTTATTGAGGAAATTTCAATCGGTTGAGTATTCTTTGAAATACTATTTTAAAACTAAATGACTATAAACTGTTGCGACGGTTAATGCCTCCAACAGTTTGATAAGTTTCCAAGGCTGTAGGAGAATTAGCTAATAGACCGATGAGATTAGGAATATAGCCCCCGTTATTTCTCTTGACCGTCGCAAGGTTTTCTCGTAATTCTGGACTAACAGTCTCTAGAATATGGATAGGAAAGAAAACTTGTGTCATAGGTAACTCCATTTTAAAAAATTTCATAGAGTAGGAATAAAAATCTGCTTGGATTCAAACCTATACTTCTATGCTTACATTTTATACTATCATAAAGACAGGTATCCTGCTAATATATTTTGCCTATCACACCTATAAAAAATTGATAATCCCTTGCAGAAACCACTAGAAAGACTGGATAACTTCGACCAGTTCGTCCCAATCTGTCACCACTTTATCTGCCTGATACGGAGCTACTGGCTCTGACCGTTTTCTGTGATTAAACCAGACCGCTTGCCAACCAGCTGTTTTTGCCCCGATGATGTCATTTTCAAAGGAATCTCCCAGATAACAAACATCATCGCCTGACATCCCCAAACGTTCTTCCATTAGTTGAAAAATAGCAGGATTTGGCTTTGTGATACCAACTTGTCCAGAAATAAGGACATGTTCTAGCTCAAACCAATTAACTAACCCCATCGTGCGTATCTTTCTCAACTGATGTCTATAAGGTCCATTCGTAATAATCCCCATTGCAATTCCTTGCGCCTGACACCACGAAAATATTTCTGGAAACACTGGACTGAGCTCTATCTGCCCTTGAAAATAATCATAATCTATTTGAATAGCTAAGGCTGTTGCATCAGACACCTGATACCCAAAATCTGCCAAAGCATGTTTCATCCGATAAATATGACTGTCTTTCAGACTCATCTTTCCAGTTGCTGTCGCTTCAAATACTTCATCCGCATATCTGCGAAAGGAAAGGTAGAGTGGTTCAATTTGCTCCCTTGCTACTTCAATATGTCTTTCCAAAGCACGTTCAAACGGTTGAATCTGGTCATAAAGCGTATCATCTACATCAAAAATTAAGGCTTTCATGAATCAATTATAGCAAAAAATTCCAGCCAAAGCTTGGAATTTTTAACTGCTTATCACACCTTTGCTTGAATCTCATGCATTTGAGCATAGACTCCACCACGTGCAACCAATTCTTCATGCTTCCCATGTTCAATAATTCGACCTTGATCTAAGACAAGAATCTGGTCTGCATTTTGAATGGTAGAAAGTCGATGGGCAATAATAAAGGTTGTCCGACCTTCTTTCACCACTTCCATGGCATGTTGGATAATTTCTTCCGTCTCCGTATCAATATGAGAAGTTGCTTCATCCAATATCAGAATTTTAGGATCAGAGTAGAGTGTCCGCGCAAAGGCAATCAACTGACGTTCCCCACTTGAAAAGGCCGCCCCCTTCTCAACAACCGGTTCATCAATCCCTTTCTCTAAGCGAGATAGCATAGGCCCTGCACCAACTTTTTCTAGCGCCTGCAGGATTCTTGTTCTATCTGCTTCCTCTTCATTCATGGAAACATTGCTGGCAATCGTCCCTGTAAAGAGATAGGGATCTTGCAAAACAATCCCCATGTGACTGCGCAGGCTTTCACGAGAATAATCACGGATATTTTTCCCATCAATCAGTACACGTCCCTCCTGTGGATCATAGAAACGATAGAGGAGGTTCATAATAGAAGACTTACCAGACCCAGTATGCCCAACCAGAGCAACTGTTTCTCCTTTTTCTGCCCGAATGGTGATATCTTTCAAAACTGGTCTGTTTTCTTCATAGCTAAAGTTCACGTGTTCAAACACGACTTGCCCTTGTTCAACTTCCAAAATACGATCACAGTCGTCCTCCACCTCTTCTTCTAGAAGGGCCATTAGACGCTTACCTGTTTCAAAAGAGCGAAGCATATTTGGGAACTGTTGAACCAGCGCTCCCAAAGCAATGAAGACTCCTTCGATATAGTTGACATAAACAAAGAGTTTCCCAGCTGTAACTCCATCCTGTCCCGCAAGAAACTGATAGCCGACTACCGTTAAAATCGCAGCAATGACCAAATTTTGCAGAAAACCACTCAGATTCCATGTGGCAAGAGACTGGGCCCAGATAATCTTATTATCTGCCCGACGCATCTTGTCAGCAGTCACTTCAAATTCTCTCATGATGCGCTCTTCTTGTCCAAAAAGTTGAATCAAACTTGCACCATTCATGGTCTCATTCACCTGCGTATTGACGTCACTCCTTGCATCATAAAAATCCTTCATCGGCTTGTCTGTCATTTTCTTGTAAGCAAATTGAATACCGATATAGAGTGGTATTAAGAGTAACATCAGCCAACCGAGACTCCTATTCATGTAAAATAGGACACCGTATGTAAAGAGCAAACGAACAATATTGTTAAAGGCATTAACTAAGGTCCCATAAAATTGTGTCCGCAGGGTTTCTGTATCATTGACAATTCTAGTTGCAATTTTTCCAGCGGGCTTATCATCAAAATAAGAAATAGGCAACCGTTGCATAACATCGTAGGCTTGATTACGCAGATTTTCAGCAATACGATTGGCGCAATGCATGAGTAAACGCATAGATAGGTAGAAGCCAATAGCTCCCAGAATAATCATTCCCATGTATTGAACTGACTGGTTTAAGAAAACAGCTTCATCAAAGGGCAAACCCTTGCTTAAATCCGTAATCGGTCCATCAATCGCCTGCTGAATCAGCAGAGGAGCCAATCGAACCATGGTCGAAGCCAATAGATAGAAGCCGACAGCTACTATAAATAGCCACTTGACACGACCGATTTGTTTTAATAAAAAACCTAAAATAGTCATTACTCTCCTCCTTCCTGGCTTTGTTGTCGTTGGTATTGTTCATAGTACCAACCTCTTTGGGCAAGCAAATCAGCTGGACGCCCTTCCTCAACGATACGCCCCCCATCCAAGACTAGTACCCAGTCTGCATGGTTGACAGCAGATAGACGATGGGTCACGATGACATTGGTTTTGCCTGCACGTTCTTTTTGAATATTTTGGATAATCTGGCGTTCTGTCCGAGCATCCACTGCCGACAAAGAATCATCTAGAATTAGCAAATCTGGCTCTCGCAGGAAAGCACGGGCAATGGAAATCCGTTGTTTCTGACCGCCAGAAATAGATACACCACGCTCACCAATCATGGTATCAAGACCATCAGTCATCCGTTTTAAATCTTGACTAAAAGCTGCTGTGGCAATGGCTTGTTCAATCTCCTCAGAGCTACTAGCTACTTTCCCAAGGGCAATATTTTCTCCAACAGACCTTGAAAACAAAATGTGTTCTTGTGGAACATAGCCAATTTTTTCCTCTATACTAGAACGTTTAAAGTCTAAAACAGATTGATGATTGATGAAAAAATTTCCCTGACCAATCGGATACTGGCGTAAGAATTGGCGAACCAAGGTCGTTTTTCCCGAACCAGTTTTCCCAACGATACCTACAGTTTGCCCTGCTTTCAGTGTCCAATTGATGTCCTGTAGGCTGGCTCTTTCTGCCTGTGGATAACTAAAGCTATAATTTTTGAAGGAAATACTAGACAGCTCTGCAATTTCCTTAGAACCATCAGCCTCCAAATCATCACCCGTCTCAATCAGCTCTTGCAGTTTTTCGAAAGATGTCTTACCAGTCTGATAAACAAGGATGAAATCTGCTAGTGTCCAAAACGGCTCTAAAAGCGAACCGACATACAATTGAAGGGCAATTACTTGTCCCAAGGTCAGTTGCCCTGCTTTCACGGCTTGTGCCCCCATGAGAAGCACGAAAATAGTAGACAATCCCAAACAGACTGTGGCTAATGGATTATACAATGATTGCAAGGAAGTGATGCGATCCCCACCTTGAGCCAATTGTTTGGTACGAGCTTGAAATTGAGCCTTTTGATTTGCTTTTTTACTATAAGCCCGAGTCACTCGAATGCCTTCGATGACCTCCAAAACTTCATTATTGAGCTGGGCTACAGCTTCTCTATTGGCATCAATCGCCTTATCTTGTTTTCTCCCGATAAAAAATATACATAGTGTCATGAACAGCATCGGTAGTAAAGCTACTAGCGAAATTTTCCAATCAATAAAGAACATCGTGGGAATGATAAAAGCCAACATACCGCCTGCATAGACGACAATCATAAGACCGTAACCCACCATCTCCATCAAGCCATCCACATCCGTTGAAAAACGAGTCATGACATCTCCTGAGCGAAATTTTTCATAAAATGGAGTCCGCATGGTCACTAATTTTTTAAAGGCACGTTGCTGCATATCAAACTTGAAATTGACAGAGGCCTGAAATAATTTCAGATGCCAAATGAAGGCTGTTGCATAGTTCAGCACTGTTACCAATAACAATAAGGTCATCTCCTGAACCAATATGGCCTGTGTTAATTCATTCTTGGTTAGTATATCGACCATCCGCTGAATGATTTGCGTTGGTAGCAAAAGTGTGGCGTCATAAATAATCAAGGTCACAGCAACCAATAGATAGAGCCACTTATGACGCTTGATGTAGTCAAAAATTAATCGAAACATATATCTCCTTTACAAATCTATAACCTATCATTTGCCACTTTATCGTCATTTAGTTTTTCTTTTATTACTTCGTTAACTCGCCTTGCCTAACTCTAGTTATGCCTGCGGCTCGTTGCCTAGTACTAAAAGTAAACTAAAAGACTATATTCAATGAGCAACAGTTGATAGACCTTACCTTTCTAAGCGCACAAAAAAGCCCAGGGAAGCATCTCACTCCACCTAGGCTTGCGTAAGTCCACAAAAATAGACCGGCTCTTGAACATAGTCGACAATTTTTATCACACCATGGCCACAGTGCTTGATTGTCTCAATGTTTCAAAATATAGCCCACGAAAAACTTCATAAGTTTATCAATGAGCCCTGTTTTCCCGCTTAGAAAGGAGTGTATGATAAAAAATAGCTTGCTGCATGACAAGTTGCTTGTTCATTTGTTTTACTCCTTTCATATTTCTAAGCCCTATTCTACCATAATAAACATTCATGTCAAGGGATTTTTTGACAATTGGGGCGAATTTAGGACAAAAATAAGAAAAAACCTTGTCAAACAAGGTCTTTCGATAGTATTCGATGCTAGTTGCCGGGATTGAACCGGCGACCTCATCCTTACCATGGATGCGCTCTACCGACTGAGCTAAACCAGCAGTACTTGACTAGTATATCATATCTCTAAAAAAAGTCAATGGATTTTTTGGAAATATGAAAAAAAATAAAGAGAAACGAAAGTTCTATAATGAAGTTAGCCACCTTACCTTAGTCAAGAATTAGATGTTTCACTATGTTTGAGTAAGTTGATGATTTCATTTGATAACAGGTTTGAAGCTGTTAGGCTAGGTGGCCAAGGCTAATCATAGCCTTGGTTTAGCTGAAAAAATAGGTTCAAGGGTTCCTGTTGTCAAATGAAATGTGATTTAAGGTATAAGAAAACACCTCTGTGCTGTACTTGTTGTTCACCACAAACACAAGGAAAGGCACAGAGATGCAAGAACATTATACCCCAAAAGGGAAACATTTGACAATAGATAACCGTCGCTTGATTGAGCGGTGGAAACTTGAAAATAAGTCCAATCGTGAAATTGCAGGCTTGTTAGGAAAGGCGCCTCAAACGATTCATAATGAAATCAAGCGTGGGACAACCTTACAACAAGTGCGAAAAGGGGTCTACAAAAAAGTTTATTCTGCTGATTATGCAC
>NZ_JAOTGJ010000057.1:0-5077 GCF_044427225.1 Streptococcus sp. 2022WUSS037
TGCTAAGCGACTACCGTATCTAACAGGGGGCACCCCCCAACTACTTCAGGCGTTCTAGGGCTTAACTGCTGTGTTCGGCATGGGTACAGGTGTATCTCCTAGGCTATCGTCACTTAACTACTGAGTCTTGTCAACTCAAAATTGAATATCTATATTCTAACAAGTTTTACCAACGCTGTCAATATTGACTCTAGTTTTAATTGTACTCAGGCTAAATTCTTAGTGAAAAAGATAAACTTCCTAGAGTCTGTTGACTCTGCGTCAGTTTCCTATTTTCATACAGAATTTATAACGCCTTCGTTACTTATCTTGGATAAGTCCTCGAGCGATTAGTATTGGTCCGCTACATGTGTCGCCACACTTCCACTTCCAACCTATCTACCTGATCATCTCTCAGGGCTCTTACTAACATAAAGTTATGGGAAATCTCATCTTGAGGTGGGTTTCACACTTAGATGCTTTCAGCGTTTATCCCGTCCCTACATAGCTACCCAGCGATGCCTTTGGCAAGACAACTGGTACACCAGCGGTAAGTCCACTCTGGTCCTCTCGTACTAGGAGCAGATCCTCTCAAATTTCCTACGCCCGCGACGGATAGGGACCGAACTGTCTCACGACGTTCTGAACCCAGCTCGCGTGCCGCTTTAATGGGCGAACAGCCCAACCCTTGGGACCGACTACAGCCCCAGGATGCGACGAGCCGACATCGAGGTGCCAAACCTCCCCGTCGATGTGAACTCTTGGGGGAGATAAGCCTGTTATCCCCAGGGTAGCTTTTATCCGTTGAGCGATGGCCCTTCCATACGGAACCACCGGATCACTAAGCCCGACTTTCGTCCCTGCTCGAGTTGTAGCTCTCGCAGTCAAGCTCCCTTATACCTTTACACTCTGCGAATGATTTCCAACCATTCTGAGGGAACCTTTGGGCGCCTCCGTTACCTTTTAGGAGGCGACCGCCCCAGTCAAACTGCCCGTCAGACACTGTCTCCGATAGGGATAACCTATCCGGGTTAGAGTAGCCATAACACAAGGGTAGTATCCCAACAGCGCCTCTGTCGAAACTGGCGTCCCGACTTCATAGGCTCCTACCTATCCTGTACATGTGGTACAGATACTCAATATCAAACTGCAGTAAAGCTCCATGGGGTCTTTCCGTCCTGTCGCGGGTAACCTGCATCTTCACAGGTACTAAAATTTCACCGAGTCTCTCGTTGAGACAGTGCCCAAATCATTACGCCTTTCGTGCGGGTCGGAACTTACCCGACAAGGAATTTCGCTACCTTAGGACCGTTATAGTTACGGCCGCCGTTTACTGGGGCTTCAATTCAGATCTTCGCTTACGCTAAACCCTCCTCTTAACCTTCCAGCACCGGGCAGGCGTCACCCCCTATACATCATCTTACGATTTAGCAGAGAGCTGTGTTTTTGATAAACAGTTGCTTGGGCCTATTCACTGCGGCTGACCTTAAGTCAGCACCCCTTCTCCCGAAGTTACGGGGTCATTTTGCCGAGTTCCTTAACGAGAGTTCTCTCGCTCACCTGAGGCTACTCGCCTCGACTACCTGTGTCGGTTTGCGGTACGGGTAGAGTATGATACATCGCTAGAAGCTTTTCTCGGCAGTGTGACGTCACTAACTTCGCTACTTAACTTCGCTCCCCATCACAGCTCAATGTTATAGATACAAGCATTTGACTCATATCACACCTCACTGCTTAGACGGGCACTTCCAATCGCCCGCTTTAGTTAGCCTACTGCGTCCCTCCATCACTTCATACTCTAGTACAGGAATATCAACCTGTTGTCCATCGGATACACCCTTCGGTCTCTCCTTAGGTCCCGACTAACCCAGGGCGGACGAGCCTTCCCCTGGAAACCTTAGTCTTACGGTGGATGGGATTCTCACCCATCTTTCGCTACTCATACCGGCATTCTCACTTCTATGCGTTCCAGCACTCCTCACGGTATACCTTCTTCACACATAGAACGCTCTCCTACCATAACACCTAAGTGTTATCCACAGCTTCGGTAAATTGTTTTAGCCCCGGTACATTTTCGGCGCAGGGTCACTCGACTAGTGAGCTATTACGCACTCTTTGAATGAATAGCTGCTTCTAAGCTAACATCCTAGTTGTCTGTGCAACCCCACATCCTTTTCCACTTAACAATTATTTTGGGACCTTAGCTGGTGGTCTGGGCTGTTTCCCTTTCGACTACGGATCTTAGCACTCGCAGTCTGACTGCCGACCATAAATCATTGGCATTCGGAGTTTATCTGAAATCAGTAAACCGAGATGGCCCCCTCATCCAAACAGTGCTCTACCTCCAAGATTCTCAAATGTCGACGCTAGCCCTAAAGCTATTTCGGAGAGAACCAGCTATCTCCAAGTTCGTTTGGAATTTCTCCGCTACCCACAAGTCATCCAAGCACTTTTCAACGTGCCCTGGTTCGGTCCTCCAGTGCGTCTTACCGCACCTTCAACCTGCTCATGGGTAGGTCACATGGTTTCGGGTCTACGACATAATACTAATCCGCCCTATTAAGACTCGGTTTCCCTACGGCTCCGTCTCTTCAACTTAACCTCGCATCATATCGTAACTCGCCGGTTCATTCTACAAAAGGCACGCTCTCACCCATTAACGGGCTCGAACTTGTTGTAGGCACACGGTTTCAGGTTCTATTTCACTCCCCTTCCGGGGTACTTTTCACCTTTCCCTCACGGTACTGGTTCACTATCGGTCACTAGAGAGTATTTAGGGTTGGGAGATGGTCCTCCCGGATTCCGACGAGATTTCGCGTGTCTCGCCGTACTCAGGATACTGCTAGGTATAAAGAATATTTCAAATACGAGGCTTTTACTCTCTTTGGCCTACCTTCCCAGGTAGTTCTTCTATACTCTTTAAGTCCACATTGCAGTCCTACAACCCCGAGGAGTAAACTCCTCGGTTTGCCCTCCTGCCGTTTCGCTCGCCGCTACTAAGGCAATCGCTTTTGCTTTCTCTTCCTGCAGCTACTTAGATGTTTCAGTTCACTGCGTCTTCCTCTTCACTACCTTAACAGTAGTGAGTGACAGGCATTACCTGCCGGGTTCCCCCATTCGGACATCCCTGGATCATTGCTTACTTACAGCTCCCCAAGGCATTTCGTCGTTAGTCACGTCCTTCATCGGCTTCTAGTGCCAAGGCATCCACCGTGCGCCCTTATTAACTTAACCTTATTAACCTAATTTTTTCAAAAATTAGAAAACTCATTAAATATTCACAGCGTTTTCGGTTTATTTTCTTGTTACTATTTCTATACGTACTTTTATATACGTTTAGGAATATTTGATAGATATTCAATTTTCAATGGACAAAATCTTAACAACTTCCGTTGTTAATGGAGCCTAGCGGGATCGAACCGCTGACCTCCTGCGTGCAAAGCAGGCGCTCTCCCAGCTGAGCTAAGGCCCCACAAGACCTCTCAAAATTAAAGAAGACTCACGTACAGATTTCCATTTCCTTAGAAAGGAGGTGATCCAGCCGCACCTTCCGATACGGCTACCTTGTTACGACTTCACCCCAATCATCTATCCCACCTTAGGCGGCTGGCTCCTAAAAGGTTACCTCACCGACTTCGGGTGTTACAAACTCTCGTGGTGTGACGGGCGGTGTGTACAAGGCCCGGGAACGTATTCACCGCGGCGTGCTGATCCGCGATTACTAGCGATTCCGACTTCATGTAGGCGAGTTGCAGCCTACAATCCGAACTGAGACTGGCTTTAAGAGATTAGCTTGCCGTCACCGACTTGCGACTCGTTGTACCAGCCATTGTAGCACGTGTGTAGCCCAGGTCATAAGGGGCATGATGATTTGACGTCATCCCCACCTTCCTCCGGTTTATTACCGGCAGTCTCGCTAGAGTGCCCAACTGAATGATGGCAACTAACAATAGGGGTTGCGCTCGTTGCGGGACTTAACCCAACATCTCACGACACGAGCTGACGACAACCATGCACCACCTGTCACCAGTGTTCCGAAGAAAAATCCTATCTCTAGGACGGTCACTGGGATGTCAAGACCTGGTAAGGTTCTTCGCGTTGCTTCGAATTAAACCACATGCTCCACCGCTTGTGCGGGCCCCCGTCAATTCCTTTGAGTTTCAACCTTGCGGTCGTACTCCCCAGGCGGAGTGCTTAATGCGTTAGCTGCGGCACTGAGTCCCGGAAAGGACCCAACACCTAGCACTCATCGTTTACGGCGTGGACTACCAGGGTATCTAATCCTGTTCGCTCCCCACGCTTTCGAGCCTCAGCGTCAGTTACAGACCAGAGAGCCGCTTTCGCCACCGGTGTTCCTCCATATATCTACGCATTTCACCGCTACACATGGAATTCCACTCTCCCCTTCTGCACTCAAGTTTGACAGTTTCCAAAGCGTACTATGGTTAAGCCACAGCCTTTTACTTCAGACTTATCAAACCGCCTGCGCTCGCTTTACGCCCAATAAATCCGGACAACGCTCGGGACCTACGTATTACCGCGGCTGCTGGCACGTAGTTAGCCGTCCCTTTCTGGTAAGATACCGTCACTGTGTGAACTTTCCACTCTCACACACGTTCTTCTCTTACAACAGAGCTTTACGATCCGAAAACCTTCTTCACTCACGCGGCGTTGCTCGGTCAGGGTTGCCCCCATTGCCGAAGATTCCCTACTGCTGCCTCCCGTAGGAGTCTGGGCCGTGTCTCAGTCCCAGTGTGGCCGATCACCCTCTCAGGTCGGCTATGTATCGATGCCTTGGTGAGCCGTTACCTCACCAACTAGCTAATACAACGCAGGTCCATCTCATAGTGAAGCAATTGCTCCTTTCAAGTATCTACCATGCAGTAAATACTGTTATGCGGTATTAGCTATCGTTTCCAATAGTTATCCCCCGCTATGAGGCAGGTTACCTACGCGTTACTCACCCGTTCGCAACTCATCCGTCTAGTGCAAGCACCAGACTTCAGCGTTCTACTTGCATGTATTAGGCACGCCGCCAGCGTTCGTCCTGAGCCAGGATCAAACTCTCATAAAAAGTTTTGATTCAAACTCAAGCTAT
>NZ_JAOTGJ010000058.1:0-5020 GCF_044427225.1 Streptococcus sp. 2022WUSS037
CCTCAAGGACATATGGCTGTTCGAAAAGCTCGGACGGGTAAGAAAAATCAGAATAGTAATCAGGTTATTACCCATTACTTTGATGTGGAAAAATGCAAGATTTGCCCTAGTAAAGAGGGGTGTTATAAAGAAGGTGCACAGACTAAGACCTATTCCGTTACGATTAAGAGTCATGAGCATCTTTTTCAAAAACGATTCCAGGAAACACCTTACTTAAAAGAAATGGCAAGAAACCGTTACAAGATTGAAGCCAAAAATGCGGAATTGAAACAAAGACATGGTCTTGATGTCGCCAGAGCATCAGGTCTTTTCAACATGGAATTACAAGCAGCCACCACCATATTTGTAGTCAATATGAAGCGAATTATGACCTTAATAGACCAAAAGGAAGAGTAGAAAAATAAGAATTCTCCCAATCATTTAGGAGAATTCCTATTTTTTATAAGAGTCGGAGTAACTGGAGACTTTTTCAGTGGGCTCACTGAGAATTGTTGTTTCTTTTTTATTAAGAAGGCTTGTGAGTTGCTGTGGATAGATCTACTCTTTTTCAGTAAATTTTCCTTGTTTTTTTGTTTTCTATGTGTTATACTTAACAAGTTAATTAAAAGGTTAAGAGGATGCCTATGAATCGTATTGCATTAGAAATTGAGAAGTACCTGCATGAGATTGTGTTGAGTTCAGAGAATCAATTGGAGATTTTGGTTGGTTCTTGTCAAAGCACGGTGAAGTTGACGAATACGCAGGAGCATATTTTGATGCTTATTGAAAAGGCTGCATATACTAATACTGAGATTGCTAAGGAGTTGAATGTTAGTCAGGCTGCGATCACGAAGGCTACAAAGTCATTAGTTGCTCAGGGGTTATTGGTGGCGGTTAGAGATGATAAGGATGCTCGTATTGTTCGCTTTAGTTTGACTGAGGCTGCTAAGCCTATTGCTGCAGAGCATGCTCATCATCACGCGCATACCTTGGAAGCTTATGAAGAGCTTTTGGAAAATTATAGTCTCGAAGAGCAGGAGTCAATTGCTCGATTCTTAAGTGAGTTAGTGGAGAAGATTAGAAAATAAATGAGATATATTACTGTGGAAGACTTGTCGTTTTACTACGACAAAGAACCGGTTTTAGAACATATTCATTATTATCTTGATAGTGGGGAATTTGTGACTTTGACTGGTGAGAATGGCGCAGCCAAGACAACCCTCATTAAGGCGACTTTGGGGATATTGAAGCCCAAACAAGGGAGGGTTTCTATTGCTGAGAAGAGTATAAAAGGTAAGAAGTTGAGAATGGCCTATTTACCTCAGCAAATTGCAAGTTTTAATGCTGGTTTTCCGAGCACGGTTTACGAATTTGTAAAATCAGGGCGTTATCCTCGACAAGGTTGGTTTCGTCGTTTGACAGCCCATGATGAGGAACATGTTCGGATTAGTTTGGAATCAGTTGGAATGTGGGAACATCGGGATAAGCGCTTAGGTGCCTTGAGTGGTGGGCAGAAGCAACGTGCGGTCATTGCGCGTATGTTTGCCTCTGATCCAGATATTTTTATTCTGGATGAACCGACAACAGGGATGGATGCAGGAACCAAGGATGCTTTTTACCAGCTCATGCATCATTCGGCTAAGAAGCATGGAAAGTCGGTTCTGATGATAACTCATGATCCTGATGAGCTGAATAGGTATGCTGATCGAAACATTCACTTGGTTCGTGATCAGCAGTCTCCTTGGCGTTGTTTCAATGTTCATGAAGCGGATGAGGAGGTTGCCAATGTTTGATCTATCTGTATTTCATTATGACTTTATGCAGCGTGCTTTCCTGGCAATCATTGCGATGAGTCTGTTCTCGCCTATTTTGGGGGTCTTTTTGATACTCAGACGACAGAGTTTGATGTCGGATACTCTTAGTCATGTTTCCTTGGCGGGGGTTGCATTCGGTTTGGTATTGGGGATTTCACCAACGCTTTCGACAGTTCTTGTCGTTATTGTGGCAGCTGTATTTTTAGAGTATTTGCGGACAATTTACAAGAATTTTATGGAAATTGGGACGGCTATCCTCATGTCGACTGGTTTGGCTATTTCGCTTATTGTCATGAATAAATCTGGTGGGAAATCAGGGCTTAGCCTGGAACAATATCTGTTTGGCTCGATTGTGACGATTAGTCAGGAGCAGGTAATTGCTTTGTTTACGATTGCTGTGATTGTCATTGTGCTGACATTGCTGTTTTTACGTCCGATGTATATTCTTACTTTTGATGAGGATACGGCATTTGTAGATGGGTTGCCTGTGCGAGCTATGTCTATTGCCTTCAATGTGGTGACTGGTGTTGCTATAGCCCTAATGATTCCTGCGGCAGGTGCTTTGCTGGTTTCAACAATTATGGTTTTGCCTGCTTCTATTGCATTGCGACTTGGTAAGAGTTTTAAAGCTGTTATCTTTACTGGGATGGGCATTGGCTTTTTTGGAATGGTCATGGGCTTGTTGACTTCTTACTATGCAGAAACCCCGGCGAGTGCAAGTATTACCTTGATTTTCATTAGTATTTTCTTACTGGTGAATGTTGTTCAAAAATTAAAAAAATAAGGAGTTAAGATGAAAAAAGTTGGTTTATTATTATTGTCTGTCTCAACTTTGCTTTTAGGGGCTTGTGGCAATAGCACAGCTTCTGAAGATGGGAAGTTGAATATTGTAACGACCTTTTATCCTGTTTATGAGTTTACCAAGCAGGTGGCAGGTGATGAGGCAAATGTTGATCTGTTGGTTAAGGCTGGGACAGAGGTTCATGGTTATGAGCCGTCAGCTAAAGATATTGCTCGTATCCAAGAGGCAGATGCTTTTGTTTATGAAAATGAAAATATGGAAACATGGGTTCATGATGTTGAAAAATCACTTGATACAACAAAGGTTAATGTGATTAGTGCGACGGAAGGGATGCTTTTGTTACCAGGTAGTGAAGAAGGTGAGGATCACGACCATAGTGAGGAGGGCCATAGCCATGCTTATGATCCGCATGTATGGTTGTCTCCTGAGCGTGCCATCACACTTGTAGAAAATATTCGTGATAGTTTGGTAGCTAAATACCCAGAAAAGAAAGATGCTTTTGAAACAAATGCGGCAGCCTATATTGAGAAATTAGATGCTTTAGATATGAAGTATTCTGAAACATTATCTGCTGCGAAACAGAAATACTTTGTTACACAACATACTGCATTTGCATATTTGGCTTTGGACTATGGTTTGAAACAAGTTTCTATTACAGGTGTTGCTGCAGATGAGGATCCGACTCCATCACGTCTAGCAGAATTGACAGAATATATCAATAAATATGGCATTAAGTATATCTATTTTGAAGAAAATGCGTCAAAATCTGTTGCAGAAACACTTGCTAAAGAGACTGGGGTTCAGTTGGACGTTCTTAATCCTCTTGAAAGTTTGACGGATGAGGATATGAAAAATGGTAAGGATTATATTTCTGTTATGGAAGATAATCTGACTGCTCTTGAAAAAACAACTTCCCAAGAAGGTTCTGAAATTTTGTCAGAAGAAGGTGCTGAGACTGCGCAAACTGTTTATAATGGTTACTTTGAAGATAGTGCTGTAAAAGACCGTACTTTGTCAGATTACGCAGGTGAGTGGCAGTCTGTCTATCCTTACTTGCTTGATGGTACACTTGATCAAGTCTGGGATTACAAGGCAAAAATCAAAGGCGATATGACTGCTGAAGAGTACAAGGCTTATTACGATACAGGCTACAAAACAGATGTTGATCAAATTAACATTACAGATAATACCATGGAATTTGTAGTGGGAGATAAGTCTTATAAGTACACTTACAAGTATGTTGGGTATAAGATTTTGACCTATAAGAAAGGAAATCGTGGTGTTCGTTTCTTGTTTGAAGCAACAGATGCAAATGCTGGTAACTATAAGTATGTTCAATTTAGCGACCACAATATCGCCCCTGTTAAAACAGGTCACTTCCATATCTACTTTGGCGGAGAGAGCCAAGAAAAACTTTTGGAAGAGTTGGAAAACTGGCCGACCTACTACCCTGTTGGTTTGACTGGTTTGGAAATTGGTCAGGAAATGCTGGCTCACTAAGAATAATGAGAAGACTGGGCAAGGTGTTCAGTCTTTCTTCTTGACAATTTTTGACTACAAATGTAAACTAAAGTTAGAAAATGATTGTTGGGAGGTGAATGTGTGGAGCAGACAATTTCTGCTGCGGAGTGGCAAGTCATGCGAGTTCTGTGGGCCCAGCCTGGTGCGACTTCTCAGGAAATTATTCAGGCCTTGCAGGAGGGTTTTGACTGGCAGGCGACGACCATTAAGACACTCTTGGGGCGGCTGCGGAAGAAAAGCTATTTGAGAATGGCCAAGGAAACCAGCAAGTACCACTATTATCCGCTGATTAGTGAAGAGGAACATTTGCAGGGGCAGGTGGAGCTCTTACTAGCTGCCATATGTTCCACAAAACAGGGGCAACTGGTTGAAAAACTGCTAGACACAGGGACATTTTCCCAAAAAAGCCTAGAAAATCTGGCCAGCAAAATCTCGCAGTTACAAAGGACTGCACCCGAGCAAATCGCTTGTCGGTGCTTGGCTGGTCAATGTACCTGTGGGCATCATGCAAAAGGAGAAAGAAGATGAAGCAAACTTTGAAATTGAAAAACTTATCGTGTCAGAACTGTGTCAAGCACGTGACCAATCACCTCTTAGAAATGGATGGGGTGGAAGAGGTGAAAATCCAGTGGGAAGAGCAGTTGGCGGAGGTGGAAACCTCTGTGGCCTATGACTTGGAACGGTACCAAGAGGTGCTGGAAGACACTATCTATGAAGTGGAAGAATTGATATAGACAATATGTAAAGACCCCCAGTTGAGAATTCGTGGATTTACCTTGTACACTAGAATAAAAAAACAATCAACTTCTAACAGGAATTACCACACTCAATTGGAGGTCTTATATGTTTCATTTTACCACACTTTTCATCGGAATGGATGTTCACAAAGAAAGTTTTTCACTCT
>NZ_JAOTGJ010000059.1:0-4979 GCF_044427225.1 Streptococcus sp. 2022WUSS037
TGCCCTAGTAAAGAGGGCTGTTATAAAGAAGGTGCACAGACTAAGACCTATTCCGTTACGATTAAGAGTCATGAGCATCTTTTTCAAAAACGATTTCAGGAAACACCTTACTTCAAAGAAATGGCAAGAAACCGTTACAAGATTGAAGCCAAAAATGCGGAATTGAAACAAAGACACGGTCTTGATGTCGCCAGAGCATCAGGTCTTTTCAACATGGAATTACAAGCAGCCACCACCATATTTGTAGTCAATATGAAGCGAATTATGATCTTAATAGACCAAAAGGAAGAGTAGAAAAATAGGAATTCTCCCAATCATTTAGGAGAATTCCTATTTTTTTATAAGGGTCAGAGTAACTGGAGACTTTTTCAGTGGGCTCCCAAAAAACGCGGATATTCTCCTCGAGATGCAATTATAGGTCAAGCAATTGGTGGAAGAAACGGCGCAATGTTTGCCCTTCTTTATGAAGCTGATAAAACTCATTACCATTGTCGATTTTGTGGACATAATTTTGCAATAAAAGAAAATCGATCCATTAGAGAATCCTAAAATTATCAATTCAAACCTTCAACATCATTACACCTCAAAGAATCAAAAATAACTGCTACAAGATACAAATAGATTTCAATTTTGAATTGTCTATAGTTCTGACAAACGCCCCCTTCTAACTCTACGAATTAATGTCTAGAAAACACATTACCATAGTTATTGTTATTCAGACCCTGGTCAAAAATCATAAAATAGAAAACAGCTTAGAATCAACGTTTCTGGAAATGTAATTCTAAGCTGTTTTTTTTGAACAAATTTGTATTTGGATAGGATATGTACACATCCTCAATATTATTAAATCGTCTCAATCTTTAAAAGATATGAATATCATTCTCACAAAAATGAATTAAAAGGTTAACGAAGTATTCTTAAAAATAGTCATTTATCAATTTAATGCTGTGGCAAAAAAATAAAAATTAGTGATATCCTAGAATTACTAAATAAAAAGATATCGAAAATCAAACTTAGCAAGCAAACCCATTATTTTCTTCAACGTTCTCAATCATTTCCTTCTGCATAAGTATAATTTCGGAACGAAATACATTAGCCAAAGTGGATTGATTGATGATTTGACAATTGATTCGCACAGATTTCAAGACTCTCTCAACTAGACTTTCGACTTCTGAACTGTTACGAATCCCCATATCCCATAGTTCTTGCAAGACTGATTTTTCATATCTTCTTTCATACTCAGACATCCCCTGCTTCGCCCAAAACAGTTGACCACTCTCATTCTCAAGCCAATTCCAAACCAGATTAGGATTTTTTACTAAAGGTTTCTCAAATTGACATGATTGACAAAGAACCATTCTATTAGACAAAGAATAAGACAAGGGCCAGATTTTATTGACAATTTGACAAGCAGATACAGCAAAAGAAGTTTTACATCTCCAGCAAGAACCACTCAAATTGTCTTCTACTTCACGAATTCCCTTTTCAATTAAAGTACCTGCCCAATATTCTTCAACCTCTTTGACTCCTGTTTTTTTAGCTACTAATCCAAACATTTTTATAATCTCCTTTAATAATCAATCAAATTTGAAAAGTCGATAGAATGCCAAATTTAAAATAAGCTCTAGAAAATAGTCCAAATAAATTTATTTTTTTCATTCGACTTGTTCTTTGTGGTTATATATTACCACCATTTTTTAATTTTGTCAAACATGTTAAACAAAACTTGTAAAAGAATTTTATTCATGGTATAATATGTTAAACGAATCGGAGGCAAACATGATTCTAGGTGATATTATCAAAGATTTTAGACAAAAAAATAAACTCACAATGGATGGTTTTGCAAGCTTATCTGGACTGACTAAAGGCTACATTTCCATGTTGGAAAAAAATCAACACCCAAAAACAAAAAAAGCCCTACTTCCTACTTTGGAAACTCTTGAGAAAGTAGCTAGAGGAATGGATATCGATGTTGGCGAACTTGTTTCACAATTAGATTCCAATCAAGAAATTGCTTTGACAATCACTCCTCAACAATTCCAACTTTTTCAAATGCCTCTCCATTCTCAAGTCCAGTTTTTGGATAGAGAATTGCGTGATGAGTTTCATAGTAAATGGATTGCATTTGGACAAGATCAACTTAATAGTATGTCGGCAAAACAACAATCTTCCAATCTTATTTCCTTAGATGATTTCAGAGACCGGGTTGAATTAGCCGTTCCTGGAAAGGTTTCTGCCGGAACTGGATACTGGCAAGATGCTGACTTCAATCGTTTCGTATCTTTCTACACTGATGATTTACCAACAAGTACTCAGTATGATACCATTGCACAAGTCGTTGGAGACTCAATGTCTCCACTAATTCTTGACGGAGACTACTTGTTCATAAAACTGACTTCTTCTATTCCCATGAATTCGATAGGAATTTTTTCTGTAAATGGTGAGAATTTTGTAAAAAAATTCAAAGGGGATTACCTTCAATCCTTAAACCCAGACTATGATGATATTTATTTTACAGAAGACGATGAAATTCGAACAATTGGTCAGGTAGTCGAGATTATTAGCAATAATTAAAAGGAGACATTTGTCTCCTTTTTAAAATCAGAAAAGCCCATTATCAGCAAATTGACAATAATTAAATGATTAAATAATTATTCTGCTACCCTTATGTCATTGTTTGTCCTCTTACTATTTGTCTAAAGTGTGGAGATTGCTTATATAAGATGAAAATCGCTAGAGGTTTTTGTGATTTTCTTAGGATTTGTTCAAACATTTGAACACCAAGTTGTTACGACACGAATATTCTTAGCCTACTTTTGAGTGAACTGGGTAGCAAGGCTAATTGTAAGTTATGCTATGCATTTGACAACAGATATCACAAATTGATATGAAACAGGGATAATGGACTTTTCCCCTACTAGCAACCTTGCCTTACGGAGCAAAGTCACTAGTAGTATGTACTGCTCAAAGAACGCTTAATACTCCTTTCGACTTTTTGGATGGCGTTCCTCATCACTCTTCATCTCTTTTTATCTACATTATACCACCAATGTAAAACGCTTTCAAATAATTATGTGCTCCAATCACAATTTTTTTGCTTTAATATAGGATTCCCACATTTTTTGTTGGGGTTTTGCAAAAGGATATTTAGGAAAATCTTCTACAGAGACCCATTTTACTTCGTTTGGAGCTGATAGCTCGATTGTATCTACCAAACCTTCAATCAAGTCAATTTGCCATTTGCGGTGGCTAAAGATGTGTTGTACGGAATCAAATTCTTCATCTTGCCAATCAACTGTCATGCCGTAATGTTCTGTGAAGCTCTGCCGAATATCTGGCTGAACAGTTTCTTCTGCTACTTCAAAGAGTGAAACTTGTTTGTCAACGACAGCCCCTTTTTCCAAAAGCGGAAAGGACCAAAAACCTGATAAGAGCCCTGCTTCATTATTTTTTTCCAATAAAAATTGATTGTCTTTATTGCGGATAATAAAGCCTTGATAGGCTACGGGAACGGGCTTTTTCTTCGGTGCTTTGATAGGGTACTTATCCATGGTGCCGTTTAGATAGGCAGCACTAAAGTCTTTGACAGGGCTATCTTGAGGGCGAGGATTGACTGGCGATTCAATATCCGACCCTAAATCCATTAAGGCTTGGTTGAAATCTCCAGGTCTGTCAGGGTCTATCAAGATTTCCATCATTGTTTGAAAAATCTTGCGATTGGTTGGCACGCCGATATCGTAATCCACCTCAAATAACCGACTAAGGACCCGCATGACATTGCCATCTACTGCTGGCTCTGGCAAATCAAAAGCAATACTTGAAATCGCACCCGCGGTATAGGGACCGATACCTTTTAAACTAGAAATTTCTGCATGCGTAGTTGGAAATTTTCCATTAAAATCTTCCATCATTTGCTGAGCAGCCTTTTGCATATTTCGAACACGTGAATAATAGCCCAGTCCTTCCCAGAGTTTGAGAATAACCTCCTCTGGAGCTTGTGCTAAATCACTAATCGTAGGTAAGTGATGGAGAAAACGTTCATAATAAGGAATGACCGTGTCTACTCTTGTCTGTTGAAGCATGATTTCAGAAACCCATATAGCATATGGGTCCCTTGTCCTTCTCCAAGGCAAGTCACGTTTATTAGCATCATACCAATCTAAGAGTGCCTTGCGAAAAGCTTGAATCTTTTCCTCCGGCCACATTTCGATTCCATATTCTTTCAAATCTAACATACATCTAGTATAACATAAAGAAAGGGAGCCAGCTTTTGCCAACTCCCTTATATCGTTTATAATCAAAATCAAACTAGCTCCAAAGGTTTGGGGAACCTTTGGAGGTTGGAAATAGAGCGAACGAAGTTCGTCTCTACAAATGTTTGGGGAAACTTTGGAGGTTGGAGATTGAGCGAATGAATTTTTTCTCTAAATCTAGCCAAGACTGTCTGTTTTTGATGTTCGAAGAATTTTATTCTACTTTACCTGTTACAAACATGGTAAAGCTCGCGGAAGCAAGTAGCTGTTTATCTTGGTTTTCTATCTTAACTTCAACGACCTTTGTCCTGCTTCCATCATGTGTGCAAGAACCAGTGACGGATAAGGTATCACCAAGTTTAGCTGCCTTCATATAATGGATATTGGACTGTAGGGTAACAGAATAAGCCCCCCTTGCTACCGTTGTCAGACCTGCAACTGAATCTGCCAATGTGAAAAGAAAACCTCCATGTGCCATGCCGTATGGATTGAGAGATTTTTCCGTCACCTTTGTAGTCAGTAGCACCTCTTTCTCATTGAGCATTGTAGCTTGATAGACAATATGTAAAGACCCCCAGTTGAGAATCCGTGGATTTACCTGTACACTAGAATAAAAAAACAATCAACTTCTAACAGGAATTACCACACTCAATTGGAGGTCTTATATGTTTCATTTTACCACACTTTTCATCGGAATGGATGTTCACAAAGAAAGTTTTTCACTCT
>NZ_JAOTGJ010000060.1:0-4108 GCF_044427225.1 Streptococcus sp. 2022WUSS037
TTTGAGAACGGAAAATTGACCTGGCCAAACAATGAAGAAGAGGTCAAGGCTCTAACTTCCGAGCAGGTGGACTGGCTCATGAAAGGATTTTCTATCAATCCAAAAATAAATCTTTCAAAAAGTCGTGATTTCTATTGAAATCATGGCTTTTCTTTGTGTATAATGAGATAAAAAGAAGGAGGTAAGTCCATGGAGTCACAAGATAAGGTGATTGAAAGTCTAACAAAAACCATTGAAATCATGACCAACGAGTTGAGCCTCCTTCGTGAACAGATTGAGTATCTGAGACAGAAACTCTACGGAAAATCATCAGAGAAGGTTGTGTATCAACCCGGTCAGCTGAGCTTGTTTGGGGAGGAAATTCTCCCTGAAGAAGAAGCTGACTTACCCAGTTGAAACGGAGACCATCACCTATAAACGCAAGAAAGCCAAGGGAGTTCGTCAGGCTATTTTTAGTCAGTTCACTCCAGAGATTGTTCATCACGAATTGCAGGGCGAAGATTGCACTTGTCCAGACTGTCATGGACAGTTGAAAGAGATTGGTTCTACTGTCCAACGGCAAGAGTTGGTCTTCATTCCCGCACAATTAAAGCGGATTGACCATGTTCAGCACGCATACAAGTGTCAGGCTTGTAGTCAGACGAATCTGAGCGATAAGATTATCAAGGCTCCAGTTCCTAAGGCACCTTTGGCACACAGCTTGGGTTCAGCTTCTATCATCGCCCACACCATTCACCAGAAATTTAATCTAAAGGTGCCCAATTACCGTCAAGAAGAGGACTGGCATAAGCTTGGCCTGCCCATTAGTCGGAAGGAGATAGCTAACTGGCATATCAAGTCTAGTCAGTATTATTTCGAACCAATTTATGACCTGTTACACGAGAAATTATTGAAACAGCCTATTCTCCATGCGGATGAAACCTCCTACAAGGTATTGGAAAATGATAGCCAGTTGACCTTCTACTGGACATTCTTGTCTGGGAAACATGAGAAAAATGGCATCACTCTCTATCATCATGACAAACGACGGAGTGGCTTGGTTGTAAAGGAATTTCTTGGAAATTATGCGGGTTATGTACACTGTGATATGTTACGGCAGTAACTTAGGACTTTAGTCCTTTAGTTCTGCCTATGCGATAGCAGTCCAAGGTTTAGGAGCGAAGCGACGCTAAGCTTGGTTAACTGCGAACCGCTGTCGGCCTATCGTCAGTTAGACAAGGCACAGCTGGTTGGCTGTTGGGCTCATGTTAGGCGAAAGTTCTTTGAAGCGACTCCTAAGAAGACAGACAAGACCTCCTTAGGAGCCAAGGGTTTAGCCTACTGCGACCGTCTATTTGCCTTAGAGAATGACTGGGCAGACTTGTCTACTGAGGAGCGACTGCATAAACGGCAGACAGAGTTGGCTCCCTTGATGCACGAGTTCTTTGATTGGTGTCGCAATCAGGCTGTCTTGCCAAGCTCCAAATTAGGCACTGCAATAGAGTATAGCCTCAAATACGAAACCACCTTCCGAACTGTTCTCTCGGATGGCGATTTAGTCCTGTCCAACAATATGGCTGAGAGGGCTATGAAGACCTTGGTGATGGGACGTAGTGAAACAGTCCAGTGGACTGTTTCAGCCTGAGCCTAGAAATAAAAAAGCGAAGGTGGTTGTTTTCTCAAAGCTTTGAGGGGGCCAAGTCGACAGCTATCATTTTGAGTCTTTTAGAAACTGCTAAACGACACGGTCTTGATGCAGAGAAATATATGACCTATCTTCTAGAACACTTACCTAACGAAGAGACGCTCGCAAAAAAAGAAGTTCTGGAGGCTTATTTACCATGGGCTGAAAATATTCAAGAAAAGTGCAAATAGAAAAAGGTTCCAGAGTCGACAGGACTTTGGAACCTTTTCAATATACCTTGTTATTGGGCGGTTACATATGACCTATAATGAAAAGCGACGAAACTCACATTAGAAAGGGTTCATATGGAACAACTAAATCTTATCACAAATTTTCTCAGAATTATACTTAACAAAAATCAAAAATAGCGTTATAATGGTATTATGACAAAAGAACTTACCCAAACACAAGTCGAAGAATTAAAGCAAGCACTTAAAGATAAAAATAATGCTCCGCATCATAGAAAAATACAGGCACTCATTCTTTATTCTGAATGCAATAATTTAACATCCGTAGCTAAATCAGTAGGCTTTGTCCATCAGACAGTCCGCAACTTATTGAATCGCTATCTAAGTGGTGGCTTAGAAGCCCTCTTAAAGGAAAATCGTGGTGGTCGCCGCCGCTCCTATATGACGCATAAGGAGGAAGAAGATTTCCTTAAAGAGCAACTCTCTTCTTCTTTGAATGGAGAATTCGTTACCGTTAACTCCCTCTTTAAAGCCTATCAAGAGAGAGTTGGGCACAAGACAACCCGAGAAGGTTTCTATGCTCTCCTGAAACGTCATGGTTGGCGTAAAGTTAGCCCACGTCCCCAACATCCGAAAAAAGCAGACGCCGAAACCATTTTAGCGTCTAAAAATAAAATCTTTATTCGAGGAGAGAACGAGTAAGCGTTTTATTAATGGAAAAGAATATCAAAAAAATCCGCCTTCGCTTTTCGATTTTTAAGCTCAGGAAAAAGTCTGCTATTCCCAGCAGACTTTTTGTATCAAGATGAGGCGGGTTTTGGGCGTATCAGTAAACTCGGCTCGTGTTGGTCTCCTAAAGGTTATCGTCCTCACGTAGCTAGTCACCATATTCGTGAGTACCGCTATTGTTATGGAGCTGTGGATGCCCATACAGGCGACTCATTTTTCATCATAGCAGGTGGATGCAATAGTGATTGGATGAATGAATTTCTACGCCAGCTATCGGCAGCTTATCCAGAGGATTATATTATTTTAGTCATGGATAATGCCATCTGGCATAAATCGAAGACAGTAAATATTCCTGAGAATATAGAATTCACCTTCATTCCACCCTATACACCTGAAATGAATCCTATTGAGCAAGTCTGGGCTGAGATTCGTAAACTTGGTTTCAAGAATAAAGTATTTAGAACTTTAAATGAGGTAATCGATAAACTTGAAGAGGTTATTCAAACCTTAACTGCTTATCAACTTAAATCAATTGTACATAGAGAGTGGACTTCCGCTATTTTTGATTTTAAATGAGTATTAAAGACAAAAATATCGTTATCACTGATAAATATGATATGGGAACTCACTTAGAACTCCACGGTCACTTGGATTACACAGCTCCTAAATGTCCTTCTTGTAAGGGACAAATGGCAAAATACGATTTCCAGAAAGCCTCTAAAATTCCCTACCTAGAAACAGCTGGCTATCCCTTGCTCATTCGTCTTCGAAAGCGTCGTTTCAAGTGCAAGGAATGTGGGAAAATAGCGGTCGCTGAAACTCCTCTTGTCAAGAAGAACCACCAAATCTCTGTCGCTATTAACCAGAAGATCGCCCAATTACTCATCGAAAATCAAGCAATGACACATATCGCACACAGGCTATCTATCTCAACATCATCAGTTATGAGAAAACTCAATGAGTTCAAGTTCGAAACGGATTGGAACAAGCTTCCAGAAGTCATGTCCTGGGATGAGTATGCCTTCAAGAAGGGGAAGATGAGCTTTATCGCACAAGATTTCAACTCCCTAAACGTCATTGCCATTCTGGACGGAAGAACTCAAGCAACCATCCGAAACCACTTTCTACGCTATCCTAGAAAGGTTAGAAATCGGGTCAAAGTCATTACCATGGATATGTTTAGTCTCTACTACAAATTGGCTAGACAGCTATTTCCAAACGCCAAGATTGTTCTGGATCGCTTCCACATTGTTCAACACCTCAGCCGTGCTATGAACCGTGTTCGTATTCAAATTATGAATCAACTTGATAGAAAATCACAGGAATACAAGGCCTTGAAACGCTACTGGAAATTGATACAACAGGATAGTCGTAAAATCAATGATAAACGATTTTATCGCCCTACGTTTCGGATGCACTTGACTAACAAAGACATTCTAGAAAAACTCCTATTTTACTCAGATGAACTACGAAAGCACTATGAACTCTACCAACTTCTCTTATTCCATTTCCAAGAGAAGAACTTAGA
>NZ_JAOTGJ010000061.1:0-4027 GCF_044427225.1 Streptococcus sp. 2022WUSS037
ATATCATAATAGCAGAGTGAAAAACTTTCTTTGTGAACATCCATTCCGATGAAAAGTGTGGTAAAATGAAACATATAAGACCTCCAATTGAGTGTGGTAATTCCTGTTAGAAGTTGATTGTTTTTTTTATTCTAGTGTACAGGTAAATCCACGAATTCTCAACTGGGGGTCTTTACATATTGTCTATAAACTGCATAATCTTGTGAAGGATTTTACTCGACTAACAGAAGTGGAAGCGAAGTATGCAAGGCATGGAAATACGCACCTTGATTTTTTGATAATCAATAGACTTACCAAAGCACCTGTACTAGCTGTAGAAGTAGATGGATATGCATTCCACAAAGGTAATTCTAAGCAGTTTGAACGTGATATTATGAAGGATAACATTTTGAAAAAATGCAACATCCCCCTAATCAGGCTTAAAACAAATGAGAGTCAGGAAAAAGAAAAATTGATTGAAATATTGGATGGATTACTAGGAAGATAGCAATGAACATGACGACATTTTCCAATATTATAATGACAGCCACCCTGTAGAAGACATGATTTTCAAGCGGACGCCAAGCCAGATAGGACGGCATGTGGAGCTCTGCCATCCACCCAAAATCTTAGACAAGGTCAAGAAGATTTTTGAATTGCTCCGCACAGGGCAAAAAGACCAGGTTACCATGTGGTTCAAGTCCGAAAGTATGGGCAAGTTTGTCTATGTGGTCTATAAGGCCGTGCGTGATGACCAGGGAGAGTTTCAAGGCGTCTTGGAATACGTCCAAAATATCCAACCATTTTTTGAAATTGACAGCGATTTTCATCGGGATATTTAGAAAATCTTGTATGTAATTGTGAAAGGAAAGAAAATGAAACAATTTGAACGCATATATGAGAATATAGATTTAATTATCTTCAGAGCAGATTATATTGAGGGAAGAAGTGTAGAAGTAGCAGTTAGTCTAAATGAACACGACTATTTGATACAGCATGTTGATAAAGAAGGAAAAGTTGAAAATGAACTGGAATATATCCCTATTCGTATCAGCAAGGCAAAAAAATTCAGAGAATTTTTGAAAGAAATTAAGCTGTTGGAGTGGCCTACACTAAAATTAGGTGATAAAGGGTATCATGATGCTCCGTTGACATTCTCTTACGGCTATGACGAAGAGGAAGAGGTCGGGATTGACGAAGCTGTTCCCTTTGGTGCGGTTCCTTCTGAAACCATGCGACGTGTTCATAAGGAGATTGAACAGTTGATTGGAACAACTTTTGGTAGCTATCGTTTTTACGATGAGTGATTGTTACCAGACCGCCCACAAGAGCGGTCCTTTGTGTTATAATGAAAACATGATTTCAGGAATTATTAATTTAAAAAAAGAGGCGGGGATGACCTCGCATGATGCAGTTTTTAAACTCCGAAAGATTCTGCAGGAGAAGAAGATTGGACACGGTGGGACGCTAGATCCAGATGTGACTGGGGTTCTGCCGATTGCAGTCGGCAAGGCTACTCGTATGATTGAATTCATGCAGGAAGAGGGGAAAATCTACGAGGGGGAGATTACCATTGGCTACTCTACCACGACAGAAGATGCATCTGGTGACCTTGTTGAGCGGACACCGGTTTTGGACATAGCAGAGCAGGCAGTTGATGAGGCCATGGCTAGTTTTGTCGGTACTATTACCCAGATTCCGCCTATGTATTCCGCCGTCAAAGTAAATGGTCGCAAGCTCTATGAGTACGCACGAGCGGGTGAAGAAGTCGAACGTCCCCAACACCAAATTGACATATATAGTTTTGAACGTACCAGTCCTATTGAATTGGCAGATGATTGTGCACGATTTACCTTCCGAGTTCGTTGTGGAAAGGGCACCTATGTCCGTACTCTCTCTGTTGACTTAGGGGCTAAGTTAGGCTATGCCAGTCACATGTCTAAGTTGGAACGAACTGGTTCAGCAGGAATGGACCTAGCGGATGCCTTAACTTTGGAAGAAATTTCTTCGCTGGTAGCTGAAAATGATTTTTCATTTCTCCAACCTATTGAACGTGGTATCGGAGATTTACCTGTTGTAGAATTGAAAGAAGAGCAGGTGCAAGATGCTACATTTGGTCGATTTGTAGAATTGGATGCAGAAGCAGAGCGCTTAGCAGGCTTTTATGATGGTCAGTTGATTGCTATTTTTGAAAAACGCGACCAGCTGTATAAACCGAGCAAGGTTTTGGTCTAAGAAATTTCTCAATAACTGTGATAAAATAGAAAACATGAACATTAGAACAATTAAAGATTATAGTGAATTGAATCAAGAGGATCCGACGGTTTTAGTACTAGGCTACTTTGATGGGATTCATCTTGGGCACAAGGCTTTACTTGATCGAGCAAGAAAAGTAGCAGATGAGCAAGGTTTGACAGTAACTGTTTTGACCTTTCCAGAGTCACCTCGGTTGGCTTTTTCTCGCTTTAGCCCAGAACTTTTACTGCATTTGACTAGTCAAGAGCAACGCTACCTCTTATTGAAAAAATATGGTGTTGATAATCTTATTTTGACTGATTTTACTAGTGAATTTGCTAATAATACTCCTCAGCAGTTTTTGGATCGCTATATCAAAGGTCTCAATGCCCAGATTTTGGTTGCAGGTTTCGATTATCATTTTGGAAATTGCAGAGCAGATGTCAAAGATTTGACAGAACTATTTGATGGTCAGGTAGAAATTGTAAGTGAAGTGAGCCTGGGTGGAGAGAAAGTTTCTTCAACTCGCATTCGTCAGGCTGTCCAGGCAGGGGATGTCTCTCTAGCTAATCAACTTTTAGGTTATCCATTTATGACGGAGGGAATTGTTGTTCATGGAGATGCCAGAGGGCGCACTATTGGTTATCCGACTGCAAATCTGGCTCCTTTTGACCGTGTCCATTTACCATCTGAGGGAGTCTATGTAGCCGATGTCGAAGTGGATGGTAAACGGTATCGAGCCATGACCAGCGTTGGGAAAAATGTGACCTTTGATGGAACAGAAATGCGAATTGAAGCCCATATTTTTGACTTTGATCGTTTTATATATGGTGAAAAAATGACCATTTTCTGGCTTGAGAAAATTAGGGACATGGTAAAATTTGATGGTATTGAAGGCTTGATGGAACAAATGAAGACCGATGAAGTGTTTGCCTTGAATTGGGGTCAGCATGATTAAACGAGTCATTCAAGATCCTCGCTATGATAAAGGCATGACCTATCTGGCCATTGTTTACGTCTTTTTAATTGTCCTTGAGCTGATGGATGCTAGTATAGCGAGTTCTAGTGGTTACAATATTTTAGACTGGCTACTTTGGTTTATTTTTGTTTGCGATTATTTCGTCAATCTTTATTATTCGGAAGATAGGGTAGAATACATTCAGAGTCATGTTCTAGAATTAATTGCTATTATTCCTTTTGATTCTGTCTTTAGTTTTCTTCGTTTGGGGCGTTTGGCTCGGCTATTTAGGTTGGTCAAGGTTGCACGCATTTTTGCCCTGTCCAATCGTTTTTGGGACACAGTTAACAGGCTTCTGCACACAAATAGTCTATCCAAGGTCTTGTTGTTGAATATTTCAGCTGTTCTGACTGCCAGTGTACTCTTGTCTGTTATTGAAGGGAAATCATTCTTCGATGCACTTTGGTGGTCCATTGTAACGATGACAACTGTAGGGTATGGAGATATTGTCCCCCAAGATACGATTTCTAAAATTATAGCCATCCTCCTGATGTTGGTTGGTATTTGTACTTTTGGTATGGTTACCTCCACAATAACCCGTTTTTTCTCTGAAACAGAGCGTGAAACGAAGTTGGATACCTTGATGGCAAAAATTGATGAACAAAACGAAATATTGCTACGCTTAGAGAAAAAAATAGAATCTTTGGAAAAATTACAGGGAAGAGATTAGAATCATTCCCGTAGTTGGTTATGCCCTACCCATCATAGCTTTTCAAACTTTCAAAAAGAAAAATCGCCACGGTAAGTAGCGATTTTTCCCCTTTGTGAGCCTCAATGAAACGTCAAAGCGTTATA
>NZ_JAOTGJ010000062.1:0-3700 GCF_044427225.1 Streptococcus sp. 2022WUSS037
TCTCGGAAAAGTGGAAGTCACATTCTTTCACTCTATCAACCAAAAAATATTAGAAACAATCTTGGATAAGGTACTGCACTATGACCATCCGACTCAGTGATTTAGGTCAAGTCTACTTGGTTTGCGGTAAAACGGACATGCGTCAAGGGATTGATTCTCTCGCCTACCTTGTCAAAAGTCAATTCAATCTGGATCCCTTTTCAGGTCAGGTCTATCTCTTCTGCGGAGGTCGAAAAGACCGATTCAAAGCTCTTTACTGGGACGGACAAGGATTTTGGTTATTGTATAAACGTTTTGAAAATGGAAAATTGACCTGGCCAAACAATGAAGAAGAGGTCAAGGCTCTAACTTCCGAGCAGGTGGACTGGCTCATGAAAGGATTTTCTATCAATCCAAAAATAAATCTTTCAAAAAGTCGTGATTTCTATTGAAATCATGGCTTTTCTTTGTGTATAATGAGATAAAAAGAAGGAGGTAAGTGCATGGAGTCACAAGATAAAGTGATTGAAAGTCTAACAAAAACCATTGAAATCATGACCAACGAGTTGAGCCTCCTTCGTGAACAGATTGAGTATCTGAGACAGAAACTCTACGGAAAATCATCAGAGAAGGTTGTGTATCAACCCGGTCAGCTGAGCTTGTTTGGGGAGGAAATTCTCCCTGAAGAAGAAGCTGACTTACCCAGTTGAAACGGAGACCATCACCTATAAACGCAAGAAAGCCAAGGGAGTTCGTCAGAGACGGGACTAAAATCAAGTGTCACTTCTCAGAGTTAGTGTCAACATCTCAGCGCAGTGGTTGATTGGCAGATTTGTTCGTGTTTTACACTCCAAATCTGACCTAATCAACTGTGCGGGGGTGGGAAGACGAACTCTTTTCTAGACCAGTCGAGTTCTTTCCCACTCCCAGTTCACTCCAGAGATTGTTCATCACGAATTGCAGGGCGAAGATTGCACTTGTCCAGACTGTCATGGACAGTTGAAAGAGATTGGTTCTACTGTTCAACGACAAGAGTTGGTCTTCATTCCCGCACAATTAAAGCGGATTGACCATGTTCAGCACGCATACAAGTGTCAGGCTTGTAGTCAGACGAATCTGAGCGATAAGATTATCAAGGCTCCAGTTCCTAAGGCACCTTTGGCACACAGCTTGGGTTCAGCTTCTATCATCGCCCATACTATTCATCAGAAGTTCAATCTGAAGGTGCCTAATTACCGTCAGGAAGAGGACTGGCATAAGCTTGGTCTGCCAATCAGTCGGAAGGAAATAGCCAACTGGCACATCAAGTCTAGTCAGTATTATTTCGAACCGATTTATGACCTGTTGCACGAGAAATTGTTGGAGCAGCCTATTCTCCATGCGGATGAGACCTCCTACAAGGTCTTAGAAAATGATAGCCAGTTGACCTTCTACTGGACTTTCTTGTCTGGGAAACATGAGAAAAAGGGAATTACCCTCTATCATCATGACAAACGACGGAGTGGCTTGGTTGTGGAGGAATTTCTTGGAGATTATGCGGGCTACGTACATTGTGATATGTTACGGCAGTAACTTAGGACTTTAGTCCTTTAGTTCTGCCTATGCGATAGCAGTCCAAGGTTTAGGAGCGAAGCGACGCTAAGCTTGGTTAACTGCGAACCGCTGTCGGCCTATCGGCAGTTAGACAAGGCACAGCTGGTTGGCTGTTGGGCTCACGTTAGACGGAAGTTCTTTGAGGCGACTCCTAAGAAGACAGACAAGACTTCTTTAGGTGCTAAGGGTTTAGCCTATTGCGACCGCCTATTTGCCTTAGAGAATGACTGGGCAGATTTGTCTACTGAGGAACGGCGACATAAACGGCAGACAGAGTTAACTCCCTTGATGGACGAGTTCTTTGATTGGTGTCGCAATCAGGCCGTCTTGCCAGGCTCCAAATTGGGTACTGCAATAGAGTATAGCCTCAAATACGAAACCACCTTCCGAACCGTTCTCTCGGACGGTGACCTAGTCCTGTCCAACAATATGGCTGAGAGGGCTATAAAGACCTTGGTTATGGGACGTAGTGAAACAGTCCAGTGGACTGTTTCAGCCTGAGCCTAGAAATAAAAAAGCGAAGGTGGTTGTTTTCTCAGAGCTTTGAGGGAGCCAAGTCGACAGCTGTCATACTGAGTCTTTTAGAAACGGCTAAGCGACACGGTCTTGATGCAGAGAAATATATGACCTATCTTCTAGAACACTTACCTAATGAGGAGACGCTCGCAAAAAAGGAGGTGCTAGAGGCTTATTTACCATGGAAGGAAAAAATTAAAAAAGCATGTAAATAGAAAAAGGTTCCAGAGTCGACAGGACTTTGGAGCCTTTTTCAATACACTTTGTTATTGGGCGGTTACATTTATCTCAATCTTAGAACTATACCAAATAACTCCCTTCTGAAGCACAATGCAATGTTTGCCATAGAGTATCAATAGCAAATGTACTTTAAAAAAAGAAAAATCAAATAAAGTATGCTAGACAAAAATGTCCTGTAGAAAGACAGCACTTTTCGATAAACTTAAACCATCAACAAAAGGAGATTAAGAAATGGAATTCGAAAAAGTGTACGCAAGCGTCAAAGGTATTGTAAACAAGGCTCGAAAAGAGTTTTACATCAAACTATGGGATCGAGATGATTGGGAACAAGAAGGAATGATGACCTTATTTGAATTGTTGGAAGCGCAACCGTGGCTAGTTGATGAACAAGTTCAATTATATTGTTATTTTAAAGTCAAGTTCAGAAATCGTATCAAAGATCGTATCCGCAAACAGGAAAGTCAAAAACGCAAGTTTGACCGAATGCCACATGAAGATATTCACGAATTATCTCATGCAATACAATCACCGGGATTGATAAACGATGAACTATTAATGTTGAGAGGTGCCTTGAGAGATTATCGAAAAAATCTGAGTAATGATCAACTTGATAAATACGAAAAATTAATTAGCGGACAATGTTTTAATGGTCGCCGTGAAATGATACGTGATCTACAAATTCATTTGAAAGACTTTCGCTAAAGCTAGTCACTAACATTATGTTAATCGAATTAAGAAATTGGGCAGAAGCACCATAAAAAGTTCTGTTCAGTTTCTTTTTATATAGGTTATAGCACAGGAAGAAGGAATAGGAGAAAAAACAAAGTATCTACAATAGAACTTTCAATAGAACTTTCAATAGAACTTTCAGTGTAAAAAATCCAAAAAATATCAAAAACCCGGTTGACAAAGTATATAAGTCGTGATAGAATAAATGAGTTGTCTCTTGAGGGACTAGTTAACAAAGGAACGAAAAAAAGTTTCGAAAAAGTGTTGACAAGTCTATCAAAAGATGATAGAATGATTGAGTTGTCTCTCGAGGGACTAGTTAACAGAGGAACGAAAAAAGTTTCAAAAAAAGTGTTGACAAAGTTCACAAGAAATGATAAACTAAGATAGTTGTCGCGAGAGCGCGATAACGACAAGACCTTTGAAAATTAAAGAAGACGAACCAAACGTGCAGGGTGATTTATCTAAGGATAGATCGTCAATGACAAAACAAAACAATAAAACGGAAAGCTAGCAATAGCTTGAGTTTGAATCAAAACTTTTTATGAGAGTTTGATCCTGGCTCAGGACGAACGCTGGCGGCGTGCCTAATACATGCAAGTAGAACGCTGAAGTCTGGTGCTTGCACTAGACGGATGAGTTG
>NZ_JAOTGJ010000063.1:0-3155 GCF_044427225.1 Streptococcus sp. 2022WUSS037
CAACTCATCCGTCTAGTGCAAGCACCAGACTTCAGCGTTCTACTTGCATGTATTAGGCACGCCGCCAGCGTTCGTCCTGAGCCAGGATCAAACTCTCATAAAAAGTTTTGATTCAAACTCAAGCTATCACTAGCTTTCCGTTTTATTGTTTTGTTTTGTCATTGACGATTTATCCTTAGATAAATCACCCTGCACGTTTGGTTCGTCTTCTTTAATTTTCAAAGGTCTTGTTCGTTGTCGCGCTCTCGCGACAACTATCTTAGTTTATCATTTCTTAAAAACTTTGTCAACACTTTTTTGAAACTTTTTTTCGTTTCGCTGTTAACCAGTCCCTCAAGAGACAACTCAATTATTCTATCATCTTCTACTGAACTTGTCAACACTTTTTCAAAACTTTTTTTCATTCCGCTACTGACTAACTCCTCAAGAGACAACTCAATTATTCTATCACGACATACTATACATTGTCAACCGGTTTTTTGGGATTTTTTGGATTTTTTAAACACTCTCTATTCTTCCAGTTCGTGATTCCCTTCTTATTAGAACCCGTACGGATATACTCTCTCGTACAATCCCTAATATCAATCCAAGTTTAAATGTTCGACCTTGGAAAAATCTCCCACATCAATACACAGTTCATTTTTGACACGTTCCTTCTTTGTTAACCTTTCAACAACAATGTGAAGAGCTATATAGTTGATATTCTTTCCTGTTTATTATGTAGTGACCGAATTTGCTCCTAATTGACTTTATATCTAGACTATTTTTTCAAAAAACAAAAGTCGCTAGATTTTTCTAACGACTTTGTTATTATACGCGTTCAACTTTGCCTGATTTTAGTGCACGTGCTGAAGCCCAAACTTTTTTAGGTTTACCATCAATCAAAACAGTTACTTTTTGAAGGTTTGGTTTAACTGCGCGTTTAGTTTGGTTCATAGCGTGTGAACGGTTGTTACCTGATACAGTCTTACGACCAGTGAAATAACATACTTTAGCCATTGTATCTTCCTCCTCATTTGATCAAATATATCGGATGTGCTAGCACCACATACCATACTATTCTAACAGAAAAGATTGGACTTGGCAAGAATTATTTTCACTTTCTTTTTTTAAAATATCTATACTCATAGGTAAATATTTTAATACTACAGTTTGCGCACCATCCATAATTCTTCGTTCTCTAAGCTATTACAGTCATGAAAACTTTGGAGCGGTTTATATTTTAATTGTTCTCTGCTCACTTCTATCGTAGATTTCTTCATAGCGAAGAACTAGATCAAACTCAATCAACTACATAACAAAAAGGATTCTCGAAAGAAAATCCTTTTTGGTTTACTCTAAGAAACTTATGCTTTGTTTGCTTGGAATCTGAGATTTCTTCGCAGTTACATTAAGCTTTGTTCGCTGAACCGAATACGTCGATACGCTCTTCAACAGATGCTTGGATAGCTTTCACGCCGTCTGCCAAGAATTTACGTGGGTCAAAGAGTTTTTTCTTATCGTATTCTGCTTCGTTTGCTTCATAAGCCGCTGCAAACTTACGAGTTGCGTTTGCAAATGCGATTTGGCACTCAGTGTTTACGTTAACTTTAGCAACACCCAATTTGATCGCTTCTTGGATTTGTGCATCTGGAATACCTGAACCACCGTGCAATACGATTGGGAAACCTGGTACAGCTTCAGTCAATTTACGCAAGTGGTCAAGGTCAAGACCTTCCCAGTTTGCTGGGTATGGACCGTGGATGTTACCGATACCTGCTGCCAAGAAGTCAATACCAGTTGCAACCATTGCTACTGCGTCTTCAATTGGAGCCAATTCACCAGTACCTACGATACCATCTTCTTCACCACCGATAGTACCAACTTCAGCTTCAACTGAGATACCTTTAGCGTGCGCCAATTCTACAACTTCTTTTGCTTTTGCAAGGTTTTCTTCTACTGGAAGGTGTGAACCGTCAAACATGATAGAAGTGTAACCAACTTCGATACACTCAAGTGCATCTTCGTAGTGACCGTGGTCAAGGTGAATAGCAACTGGAACTGTAATGTTCATTGATTCAATCAAGTTTGCAATCAAGTTACGAGCTACTTTGTAACCACCCATGTACTTAGCCGCACCCATAGAAGTTTGGATAAGAACTGGAGCTTGTTTTGCTTCTGCTGCACGCAAGATAGCTTGAGTCCACTCAAGGTTGTTTGTGTTAAATCCACCAACTGCATAACCGTTGTCACGCGCTGCTTGGACAAATTTTTCTGCTGAAACTAATGGCATTTCGATAGCCTCCTAATATTTTTTGAGGTTGCACCTCATACTCTTCTATTCTACCATTTTTATTTTGAAAATGCTAGTTGAAACCGTCTAGTTTTGAGAAAACTTTCACATATCTTTTCATGAAAGCCATAATAATGCCTGTTTCGTATCATTCTTGTAATTTATGAACTAGCATATATCGTGCTCTGCACTTATCTGGACAAAGCAAAAGGACTAGCCTTAGCTAGTCCACTATGCGGAGAGTGGGACTTGAACCCACACGACCTAAAGCGGTCACAGGATCCTTAGTCCTGCGCGTCTGCCAATTCCGCCATCCCCGCTTAACACAAGAACTAGTATATCATTAGGAACTATCCTTGTCAACACTTTTTTTGAATTTTATTTTTTATTTTTACTTTTTTTGCCAAAACCGAAAGTTCTATAATGAAGTTAGCCACCTTACCTTAGTCAAAAATTAGATGTTTCACTATATGTGAGTAAGTTGATGATTTCATTTGATAACAGGCTTGAAGCTGTTAGGCTAGTTGCCCAAGGCTAATCATAGCCTTGGTTTAGCTGAAAAAACAGGTTCAAGGGTTCCTGTTGTCAAATGAAATGTGATTTAAGGTATAAGAAAACACCTCTGTGCTATACTTGTTGTTCACCACAAACACAAGGAAAGGCACAGAGATGCAAGAACATTATACTCCAAAAGGGAAACATTTGACAATAGATAATCGTCGCTTGATTGAGCGGTGGAAACTTGAAAATAAGTCCAATCGTGAAATTGCAGGCTTGTTAGGAAAGGCGCCTCAAACGATTCATAATGAAATCAAGCGTGGGACAACCTTACAACAAGTGCGAAAAGGGGTCTACAAAAAAGTTTATTCTGCTGATTATGCAC
>NZ_JAOTGJ010000064.1:0-2986 GCF_044427225.1 Streptococcus sp. 2022WUSS037
CTTACTCTTCATGGGAGAGAGGTTCAAATGAAAATCATAATCGATTAATTCGGAGATGGTTACCTAAAGGAACCAAGAAAACGACTCCGAAAGAAGTAGCTTTTATCGAAAATTGGATTAACAACTACCCTAAAAAATGCTTGGACTACAAGTCGCCAAGTGAATTTCTTTTGGGTGGCTAACTTCAACTTGAAATTTGGGTTTTTGCCAAAACGTATTGATTTAGCTGATTCTTTTGCAACACTCTACTATATAATGATATTGCTTAAAACTGCCTAGACAATGATGTCAGATGGGGTGGTATTTCATATTTTCTTCTATATAAGTACTGACATCTTTTTCGTTTCGTTATATAAAAAAATATAAAAGAAGATTGAATAATCCAATCTTCTTCTATAGTGGTTATACTTATTTTTCATTCTCTATAGCTGCTGAAACAAAGGCTGTATACAAACCTTCAGGGCGATTAGGACGAGATTGTAGTTCTGGATGATATTGGCAGGCAACGAAGAATTTATTTTCTGGAATTTCAACAATTTCTACCAAACGGTTGTCTGGTGACACGCCTGAGAAAACAAAACCTGCTTTTTCAAATTGTTCACGGAATTCATTGTTAAACTCATAACGATGACGATGGCGACGTTGTACAACTTCTTGATTATCATAAGCAGCTGCAGCCTTGGAGCCACGTTTGAGCTTGCTTGGATAAAGACCTAAACGGAGAGTTCCTCCTAAATCTTCCACTCCAATTTGATCACGCATGATGTCAATAATTGGATATTTGGTTTCTGGGTCTAATTCAAAGCTGTTAGCACCATCTAAACCGAGAACGTGACGAGCAAATTCTACACAGGTCAGCTGCATTCCCAAGCAGACCCCTAGCATTGGCACGTCATTCTCACGAGCATAACGAATGGCTTGTATTTTCCCTTCTGTACCACGTTGTCCAAAGCCACCAGGAACGATAATTCCTTGTGCTTGTCCTAGACGTTCAGCTACGTTTTCTGCTGTCAAATCATTTGCATTGACCCAATCCAGTTCGATAGCAGCATCATTTGCATATCCTGAGTGTTTTAGAGCTTCAACTACAGAAATATAGGCATCTTGTAATTCTACATACTTACCAACTAAAGCGATTTTTACTTTTTTCTGGAGATTAAGAACCTTGTTTACCATAGCTGTCCACTCTGTCATATCTGCTGGAGGTACGTCGAGCTTCAAGTGATCGCAAACAATTTGAACCATGTTCTGCGCTTGCATATTTAACGGGATTTGGTAAAGATGTTCGACATCCAAGGACTCAATAACTGCTTCTGGAGCAACATCACAGAATTGTGCCAGTTTATTTTTAATTCCTTGTCCAGCAGGCTGCTCTGTCCGAATTACCAACATGTTTGGCTGAATACCTAGACCACGCAACTCTTTTACAGAATGTTGTGTTGGCTTGGTTTTCATTTCGCCTGCTGCTTTGAGATAAGGCAAGAGTGTTGTATGGATATACATAACATTGTCTGAACCGAC
This sequence comes from Streptococcus sp. 2022WUSS037, assembly GCF_044427225.1. Lineage (NCBI taxonomy): Bacteria > Bacillati > Bacillota > Bacilli > Lactobacillales > Streptococcaceae > Streptococcus > Streptococcus sp. 2022WUSS037. The sequence continues at coordinate 1,522 of NZ_JAOTGJ010000064.1, forward strand.
ATCTGCCTTCATCTGACGAAGCGCTTCAAGGAATGGCAAGCTTTCAATATCACCTACTGTACCACCCACTTCCGTGATGATGACATCTGCATCTGTAGTACGAGCTGCACGCTTGATTTTGTCTTTCAAAGCATCTGTAATGTGTGGAATAACTTGAACTGTTGCCCCTAAGTATTCCCCTTTACGCTCTTTACGGAGGACTTCGCTATAAATTTTACCTGTTGTAACATTTGAATATTTGTTCAGGTTAATGTCGATGAAACGCTCATAGTGCCCAAGGTCCAAGTCGGTTTCTGCACCGTCATCCGTCACAAAAACTTCACCGTGTTGATACGGACTCATTGTTCCTGGATCAATGTTGATGTATGGATCAAATTTTTGGATTGTTACCTTGAGACCTCGGTTCTTCAATAAACGACCTAGACTGGCTGCTACGATCCCTTTGCCGATAGAGGAAACAACACCACCTGTTACAAAAATATACTTTGTCATGCAAACTCCTTTTCTACGATTCAGGCTAACAGGAAGCGATTTGTGGGGATACTTCCTGTTAACTTGAAGAAAAAACAAAAATAGCTCCCTATCGCTAGGGAGCTCCGACCTCAAAAGAGGTGCCCGATAATATCTTATCGTAATTTGGTAGTCTTGTCAAATTATTTTTAAGAATCTATGGGGATATAATTCTTATTCGTCGACGACCTCTTCATCTGAATACTCATCGTCATCTTCACCTAAATCAACATCCTCTTCATCCAATTCGTCATCTGGAATAATTTCGTTGATCTCTGAATCATAAGACTCAACTTCATCTTTTTCATCATCTGGATTTTCATCATCGTATTCTGATGATACACTACCTGGATAGTTGTCCTCATCTTCCGGATCGTCATGTCCGTAGTCAATCGCATCCTCATCACCGTCCATGAAGGCATTAACACGTTTCTTCTTGCGTTTTGGTGCATCTTCATCATCTTCTTCAAGAGTGATCACTTCTTCATCAATCTCATCGATTGCGTACCAAGAACGTAAGCCCCATTTGTTTTCGCCAAGTGGAATGAAGCTTCCATCCACATTCAAATCAGAATAGAAGGTTGGGAGGGCTACGCGAATCTCGCTGTTTGATTTTTCAAGGTAGTTTTGAATTTCATTGACCAAGTCGTTGAAATACATTTCGTTGTCACGTCCACGTTCTTCCAAAATAGCACGGGCTACTTCAATCATGGAAAGTTCGCTTTTTTCTTGTCCTGCAAATACGTTAAGTTCCAAGGCTGTTCTCCTTTTTTGTCTTTCCTTTCTATTTTACGCTAAAAAAGGCAAATAGTCAAAGATAATCTTTATCGAATCATTCCCGTAGTTCGTATTTTATCCAATTTGTTACCGTCCAAAAGAAGATTCTAACGACTTTCCTTATCTCACAATTGGTCTACAATATTCGCTAGTGCCCTTTTTTCCAATAAAATGCAAA
>NZ_JAOTGJ010000065.1:0-2961 GCF_044427225.1 Streptococcus sp. 2022WUSS037
CTCACCTGAGTACAATCCCATCGAGAAAATCTGGGCTCACATCAAAAAACACCTCAGAAAAGTATTACCAAATTGCAATACTTTTCTTGAGGCACTTTTGTCCTACTCTTGTTTCAATTGACTATATATTTAGGAGAGTGTCATGATAAATTTACAAAACTTTGTTCAGTCCATGTATGCAAAACGTATTGAAGACTGTTCGGACTACGAACTTTATTATGCTTTGCTTGCATTTACTAAGCAACAAAGTGAAGTTAAATACACCAATGAGCAGAAGAAGAAAGTCTACTACATTTCTGCAGAATTCTTGATTGGTAAACTCTTGTCTAACAACTTGATTAACTTGGGTGTCTATGATGAAGTGAAAAGTCAGCTTGCAGCAGCAGGTAAGGACTTGATTGCTATTGAAGATGTGGAGATGGAGCCATCACTAGGAAATGGTGGTTTGGGTCGTTTGGCCGCCTGCTTCCTTGATTCCATTGCTAGCCTTGGTCTCAACGGAGATGGTGTGGGATTGAACTACCACTTCGGACTTTTCCGTCAGTTGTTCGAATACCACCAACAATCTGCAGTGCCAAACGAGTGGATTACACCACGTTCTTGGTTGACAGAATCCCCAATTTCTTACCAAGTACCATTTGCTAACTTTACCTTGACATCTAAGTTGTATGACATCGATGTACCTGGTTATAAAATGGAACGCAAGAATCGTCTTCGCTTGTTTGACCTTGGTTCAGTTGATGACAATATCATTTATGACGGAATAGAATTTGACAAGGAAGATATTTTCCGTAATTTGACCCTTTTCCTTTATCCAGATGATTCGACAGACGAGGGTAAAGTTCTCCGTATCTTCCAGCAGTATTTCATGGTGTCTAACGCTGCCCAACTCTTGATTGATGAAGCAGTTGCTAAGGGGTCAAACTTACATGACCTGCCTGATTATGCTGTTGTTCAAATCAACGATACTCACCCATCACTTGTTATTCCAGAATTGATTCGTTTGTTGGAGCTTCGTGGTATTTCGTTTGATGAAGCAATCGAAATTGTTAAGAAAATGACTGCCTATACCAACCACACTATTTTGTCAGAAGCTCTTGAAAAATGGCCGCTTGATTTCTTGAATCGTGTAGTGCCTCACTTGGTTCCATTCATTGTAGAATTGGATCGTCGTGCCAAAGAAGTGAAGGATGATCCAGCGGTTAATATTATCGATGAGCATGGCCGTGTCCACATGGCCCACATGGATATTCACTATGGATACTCTATCAACGGTGTAGCAGCCCTTCATACTGAGATTTTGAAGACATCTGAGTTGAAAGCCTTCTACGAGCTTTACCCAGAGAAATTTAACAACAAGACTAATGGTATCACCTTCCGCCGTTGGCTCATGCATGCTAACCCAAGATTGGCTAACTATCTTGATGGCCTACTTGGTCATGGCTACCACCATGATGCCAGCGAGTTGGAAAAACTCTTGGACCACAAAGACAGCAAAGAATTGAAGAATTGGTTGGAAAAAACCAAGCAACACAACAAGCGTAAGTTGCAACGTCATATTGCTAAGATGCAAGGTGTCCATGTCAATCCGGAATCCATCTTTGATGTGCAAATCAAGCGTATGCACGAGTACAAACGTCAACAGATGAATGTTCTCTATGTTATCCACAAGTATTTGGATATCAAGGCAGGCAATATCCCAACTCGCCCTTTGACAGTCTTCTTTGGCGGAAAAGCAGCACCAGCTTACACAACGGCTCAAGATATTATCCACTTGATTTTGGTCTTGTCACAGGTTATCAAAAATGACCCAGAAGTGGCACCACACTTGCAGTTGGTTATGATTGAAAACTACAACGTAACGGAAGCTAGTTTCATCATCCCAGCGGCAGATATTTCAGAGCAGATTTCTCTTGCATCTAAAGAAGCATCTGGTACTGGTAACATGAAATTCATGCTCAACGGTGCCTTGACCATCGGTACAGATGATGGTGCCAATGTGGAAATTCATGAATTAGTTGGCGATGAAAATATCTACATTTTCGGTCAAGATAGCCAAACTGTTATCGACCACTATGCAAATGGAACCTATCATCCGTATGCCTTCTACGAGCACGAAGCCATTCGTCCATTGATTGATTTCATCACTTCTGACACCATTCGTCATGCTGGTGGTATCGATGAACGTCTCTGGCGTTTGCAAGACAACCTCAAGCACAATGACCACTTCATGACCTTGCTAGACTTGGAAGACTACATTGCGACCAAGGAAAGAATGTTGGCAGACTACGAAGATCGTGACAGCTGGTTGGATAAGGTTATCGTCAACATTGCTAAAGCAGGATTCTTCTCATCAGACCGTACCATTCAACAGTACAACGAAGATATATGGCATTTGGAAGCGTAGCATATAAAAATGACCTTTCGGGGTCATTTTTTCTGTATTCTATTTTTGAAAGATTGAGCGATTGCGGATTGTCCCAAGAAGTTTCCAAGGGCAAAGCCAGAGGTGTTAAGCAAGATATCGCTAAGGTCAAAGAAGCCCAGTGAAAAGAAGAATTGACAGGCTTCAACTAGCAATATGGCCCCTACAAAGAGAGAAAGTTTTTTCCAAGAAAATGAAAAAAGTAATCCAAGTGGTAAAAAGAGTAAGAGGTTAAAGACCAATATATAGTCATTTAGTTTTAAAATAGTATTCCAAAGAATACTCAACCGATTGAAATCTCCTCAATAACTCAGCCACTTTTCTTTTCAAGCCAGCCCAGAATCGTTCAATTGGGTTAAGTTCAGGGGAATAAGGTGGAAGCGGAAGAAAATAGTGTCCCTTAGCCACTGCAAGCTCATCTAGTTGTTTCTTGGGATGAAAAGCTGCATTATCCATAATGATGACATGGGGTTCTGTCAAGGATGGCAATAGCTGCTCCTGATACCACTTGATAAATAATTCCGCTGTCATCGTTC
>NZ_JAOTGJ010000066.1:0-2952 GCF_044427225.1 Streptococcus sp. 2022WUSS037
TAGGGGTGTTTGGAAAGCAGGCTAAAACATCAAGATAGCGTCTCACCTTTTCGCTATCTTGTTCTTTATAGGTTGTGGTCTTTTTTTAAAGTGATGTTCAGTTTTTTAAGGCAGCCCAAACTGAGGGAATACTACAGTTAAAATGCTCTGCAATTTCCCTTAAGAAAGCATCTGGATGTTCCTTGACATAGGCTTCCAAGCGGTCAAGCGGAAGTTTGCGAGGACTACGAGCTCGTGGGTTACGATTCAGATGTCCTTCATTTTTCAGCTGTGTCTCCCAACGGTACAAGGTATCGGTTCCAATACCAAATAGGTCACAGGTTTCCTTTTTTGTGTGTCCTGATTGGACATAGGCAATAACGCGTTTTCTAAAATCAATTCCGTAAGTCATAAGTCTATTTTATCACACATCAAATAAAAACTAAACAACTATAACAACTCTATCCAACTGCATTAACGGGATACCATGAACGGAGCAAGTTTCCGGTAGTGTCTTTGTGTTTGCGATAAATTCAGCTTGTGTTAGCATATGTAACTCCTTTTTCTAAAATGGGTTTTCTTCTGACCAGTTCGCCAACCACTCCTCGCGGGTTTGTGGCTCTGGTTTTAAATTATTTGGCTGTTTTTTAGCCTCACGCGCTGCCTTGCTATTTCTAACAAGTTCAACTGTCAATAGGTTATCCTGTTTCCATCTGTTCAAGATTGCTTTAATATATGCCAAATTAGCCTTACCTTGACTAACCGCCTCTTTCAATGCCTCAAGAATAAGTTCTGGACTAAAATCTTCTAGCATGTACTGCAATTCTTGCATCTGTATTGGTGATAAAGGTTTACCAGTTTCTTGCTCAAAAGATTTATAGATGTTTATAAAGTCTTGATTAAAGGGAGGGGGAGTAGGTGATTGATTTTGTTCTTTATCTACCTCTACTCTTTCTCTATCTCTTATATTTTCTTCTCTACTCTTCTCTACGTGACTATCTTGTGACAAAGTCACATCTTGCCGTAATTTTGTCACGTTTTCGGATGCTTTTTCTCTTGCTCGTTGCCTTTCTTTTCTTACTGCTGATTGAGTTTTTGAGCCTATTCGCTGTACTGCACCCGGTAATGAAACTTCATCCTCTGATATTTCAACCAGTAACCCTTTACGTTTTAGAAAATCAAATACCGCTCCAACATCCTCTACTGTCTCGTCAATATCAAATGCAAGTTCTGATACAAAATCATCCTCAATACTTTCAAAATACAATGAGCCATTATTTTTAGGCTTTTCAGCAACAGCTTGAGATAAATAGTGGTATATACATACCCTGCTGCCATCCTTTTCAAGGCTTTCATTTCTTTTTGTTCAAAAAAATCATGCTCCATCTTCAACCACCAGTAACGCTTTTCTTCCGCCAAGTTTACTCCTCCCCTGTTGCTAAATATTGCATTTCGTCTAGGTATTCAATCTCAACCAATTTCAAATGATTTTCTATATCAGTCACATACTCTAACGCTCTTGTAAACTCCTCATTTTCTAAGATATTTTTCAATCTCTCAATAGCCAAAATTGCCCCATCGTGGCTTTTTATAAACTCTACTAGTTTCATCTGCTTTACCTCCAAATTGTTCTACTACTTGATTTTGTCAAACGTTCAATCAATTCATCACGCGCGTGCCTATCCACTTTATCGCTGATGAAAACAACATCTAAACTGGGGGAGTAATGCACCTTGCCCCTCCACCCATCACCATCAATAATAAATACTTTCAAAATAGACCTCCTAGCGTACTGTGAGAAAATTAATCACATCAGAAACCTTGAAATATAGTTTTTTGCTACTTTCAAAGGGTGATTGATATGAGACTAGCCCTATATCCATCCAGTTTTTCAAAGTTGTACCAGAAATATCTAGGTCATCTTTAAGTTCCTTGGCTGTGATTAAACCTGTTTTCTTTTGCAACTTCTTCTCTAGCTCTAGTTTTTGTTGTGCCAGCTTATCAACCCTATCTAATAAGCCTTGTTCAAATTCAACCGAAAATGTTCCCATACTCCCCTCCTAGTTAAATTTCTTACCAGCAAGCCATACATAAGCCCCATAGCGCTCTTGTACGTGGGCTGTGGTGTTTTCCTCCACCTTGTCAGTTTGTGGGCTAATATCAAGCTCTATATAGCTCTCATAACGCCATAATAAGATTAGAATAACCAAGGAAACAATAATCAAGATAACACTTTCAGTCAATGTTGGGATTGATTCATTCATTGCTATACTCCTTGAAAAATCTATCTGACAATCCTGTGTGCTCTGAAACAAGATACTTTAGCCCACTAGTTGCTACTGTTACAAGGGCTGTTGCTTTATCTGGTTCAATGTCGCTAGTTGCTATTTCTAATGTTCTGATAACATTTTTCAACTCCGTACATAGCAATTCATAGTTACTTAAAATCTCATTATTCATGCTGTCTAATAACCTCCAGTTCATTGTCATTATCACAATTTATTAATTTACAAGCGATTAAATCTAAATCTTGATATAGCTGTTCTGTCATTTCAAAAATAACACTAAATGCTTGTTTCATTTGATGGTGTAAAATAGCGCTATCTGCTCCAGCATTATCAGCAAGTAATAAAGCATTGCCTAACTGTTGGATAATTTCAACGCGTGGTAGCAACTCAGCAATTTGGTTGCCCTGTTGCTTGATGTTTTGTGTGCTTAATGCCATTTTTGATTTTCTCCTTTATTTTTGGTAAAATTAAAGTAGTTATATTTGACAAGGGGGTGACTGATTTCCTCCTTGCTAAATACCTAACAAAACCACGCGCCTTGCCTTGCTTGAGTTTTGTTATAGTAAAATGAAACAAAAACAGTACATTTGTGGTATAATGTATTTATGGCATATTCATTAGATTTTCGTAAAAAAGTTCTCGCATACTGTGAGAAAACGGGCAGTATTACTGAAGCATCTGTTAT
>NZ_JAOTGJ010000067.1:0-1871 GCF_044427225.1 Streptococcus sp. 2022WUSS037
TCCCGTCTTTGACAGTTTTAAACGACAAAAACCTCCCTAACCCTATGCATATCAAGGGTTTAGAGAGGTTTTCTTTTTATATCAAAAATGCGTACTTTTTCTCGATTTTGACGCTTGTAAAATTTTTTTCATCTTTTTTTCGCTAATAATTTGATAATCACTTCTGAAACCAAATGTCTGATGCAATTCATCAGTAATAGCGGTCCGAGTATAGTTTGGTAGGTAACCAAAACCAGTAAGGTACCTAAAGGTGTATGACCGTAAGGTTTCAATGAGTTCAGTACATGTGAATTGCTTATGCACTGCCAGCTCTAAGTAGCGATAGATTATAAGAGCAAGAAAGCAAGTTGTAAAGTGAGCAGAAATACGATCTTCTCGACTTAGATAAACCGGTCTAGCCTTCAGTTCGTGTTTCATAATACGGAAACATTCTTCAATCTCCCATCGTCTCTGATTAATGGACACAATGGTCTCAATCGAATCGTCTAAGTTTGTCATCACCGCATATATCCCATCAAATCTTGCTTCAGAAAGAACACGATCCTCGTCCAACTCAATAAACGTTTTCTCAGCTATTTCCCCATCCCTTGTTGTCTCTGTTACTTTGAGGAAACGCTTTGGATCTGTAGATTGTTTCTTCTTGTAATCAGCTGGTTTTCCCAGCCATTTTGAAGCACGTTGAATCTGGCGTTCTCGTATCTTTCTTTGGTAATCTCTGTATTTAGCTGAGAAGGTTACAATCAATCGTTGGTCTTCTAGACCGTCTTGAGGCATGGGGCATTCTTTGTAGAAGACTTGTCTGTAGAGAAGGTCAGGCTTGCTTTCATCTAGTGCAGAAATATCATAGAATGTCCCAGACTGATCCCCCATTAACCGCCAACCTGTAGAAGATGTTGCCCAATCTTTGTCTTCTTTCTTTAACTTTTTGACAGATTGAGTTGTGACAAAAGCTCTCCCGCTGATGTTATTGTAGCGCTTATTACCAATAGAAGAAAGTCCAGCATCTGTACAGACCACAAATTGAGCTTTTTCAAAATCCTTGATAATCTTCTTCTCTAAAGGTTTCATGGTCGTCTGTTCATTTGTATTACCGGGTGTTATAGAGAAAGCTAGTGGAATTCCTTGAGAATCCATAAATAAGCCCATTTGAACGATTGGATTTGGTCGATGTTCCTTAGAATAGCCATATTGTCTCAGTTGCCCCTCCTCATCTTCTTCCTCAATTTCGAAATAGAAATTTGTACAGTCGTAATAGAGAACATCTGTCTTACGAGCGGAAAGAGTAGCTGAGTTTTTATAGAGTTGTTCTTGAATGAAATCCGTCTCTTTGGCAATGATTTCTAATCCTCGGTAGAGGTGCTGGAGTTCCAGAGTTTTAGGTTCTAGGAGAGTTTGTGAAAAATGAGCGGTAGATCGTTTAGAGGATGGGAATAGGATTCTGCCGTAGAGGAGGCGAGACAGAATGGTATCTAAGTGAAAACTAAAGTGATACCTTTTCTGAATATCGCGACAGATTTTATCCAATCCCAACTGATAATAGATATTCTGTAGAAACAAATATCCCCCATGATACTCATTTCGTTGATTTTGTTTTAACTGTTTATTCTCATGTAGTTTGATTAAGATTTCTTGTTTATCTTCTTTATCGAGTTCGGTTAACTCCTTAGCCCGCAATTTTGCCCATTCCATAGGTTCCATTTCGGGATATAGCTGTTGAAGAGTTTCATGATTGCCGAGATTTTCGACAATGGTAGAAGTTCTTTTATTTCCAACCTTAATATCTTTGATAATGGCATAATTGATTGTATTTTTAGATACTGATTTTTTAACTCTCATAGATTCGCACCTCACTCTATTATATCACAGTACGA
>NZ_JAOTGJ010000068.1:0-1869 GCF_044427225.1 Streptococcus sp. 2022WUSS037
ATATCATAATAGCAGAGTGAAAAACTTTCTTTGTGAACATCCATTCCGATGAAAAGTGTGGTAAAATGAAACATATAAGACCTCCAATTGAGTGTGGTAATTCCTGTTAGAAGTTGATTGTTTTTTTTATTCTAGTGTACAGGTAAATCCACGAATTCTCAACTGGGGGTCTTTACATATTGTCTATATGAAACGCTCGGCAACTGTATCGCCAAGAAACAATCCCTTTTTCGTCATACGAAGCCAACGGTCTTCTTCTTGCAAGAGACCTTCATTTTTCAAGTCTCTGACCACCTGACCGTAGCGGTCTTCAAAGGAAATGCCAAACTTTTCCTCGAATCGCTCAATGGACACGCCAGTTTTTTTCCGTAAACCTAAAAACATCTCTTCTTCCATCTGCTCGGTCTGGCTGAGGAATTCTTCATGTAAGCGAGAATGGCCTTTTTCGCGGATGGATTTGAGGTAGTGCTGGATGGGGCCGCGGTTGCGGTAGCGCATGCCGTCGATGTAGCCAGATGCTCCAGCTCCTAGACCATAGTACTCCGAGTTGTCCCAGTACATGAGGTTGTGGCGACTTTCAAATCCTGGCTTGGTGAAGTTGGAGATTTCGTAGTGCTCGAAGCCGTTTTTCTCCAGCTCTTGCAAAATGTAGTCGAACATATCGGACTCCACATCTTCGTTGGGCAGATGCAGGTTGCCGCGGCGTTGGCGGTTCATGAAGACCGTGTGGTTCTCCAAAATCAAGCTATAGAGGCTCATGTGGGGAATGTCCAGCTCCAAGGCCTTGGCGACATTGTCCACCACCTGCTCCATGGTCTGACCAGGTAGAGCATAAATCAGGTCAATGGAAATGTTGTGAAAACCCGCTTCCTTGAGGGCGGCAATGGTTTCATAAATCTGTGCTTGGTTGTGGCTGCGACCGATTTTTTTCAGCATACGGTCGTCAAAGGTCTGAACGCCAAGCGATACTCGATTGCACCTGGATTTTTTCAGAACCGCAATCTTATCCGCCGTCAAGTCACCTGGATTGGCCTCAATAGTGAATTCTTCCAACTGTGACAAGTCCAGCAAGTCCTCCAGATTGGTCAAAAGGTAGTCCAGCTGGTCTGCCGAAAGAGCCGATGGTGTTCCGCCTCCGATATAAAGTGTGCGGAGGGTTGGCAGGTCGTAAAACTTGACCTCTTCCATAAGGGCTGTCAAATACTCATCAACAGGCTGATTCTTAATAAAGACCTTGGAAAAGTCACAGTAGTAACAAATCTGGGTACAAAATGGAATGTGGATATAGGCAGAAGTTGGTCGTTTTTTCATAGGACTATTATAGCACACTGTCACTAAAAATATTTTTTACAGCCTTTGCCTCCCCCTCAAATAATGATATAATGAAATAAAAGGAGGCCCTCTATGAAAAAAGAAGTTATCTATGACTGTATTAACCTGATTCTGTCATTTCTGCTCTGTCGCTGGCTCTTTATGACTTTTCTTTTTTACCAGTTCTCGAACATTTTCATGACGGTTGATTTTTGGCCAGCACTTGCCGCAATCCTGTTAATGACCGGATTTTTCTTTACCCTATTTCGACTGGTCTATCAGCCAGGCATTTCCCGACTGACTATTTTGTTTTTCTATGGATGCTATGGTTTTCTACTGATCTACCTCCTCTTTTTCAAAAGCATGGGCGTCAGAGGTGTCAACTGGGATCTCCTTAGCACCTTCTCTCAAGACCTACTTCTCAATCCTGCTATAGTTGTTTAGTTTTTATTTGATGTATGATAAAATAGACTTATGACTTACGGAATTGATTTTAGAAAACGCGTTATTGCCTATGTCCAATCAGGACACACAAAAAAGGAAACCTGTGACCTATTT
>NZ_JAOTGJ010000069.1:0-1847 GCF_044427225.1 Streptococcus sp. 2022WUSS037
ATAAATATCTTTCAACAAAAGGTATTTAAACATCATGATGGGTGAGTAAGCCTTTCGACCAAAGTCGACACAATAATGTTTTTCTAACTCATCATAGATAAAACTAAAATCACAGAGTTCTGTTAGCTGCCGTAAAAAATGATTTTTGGGAACAACAATATCATACAGGGGAGAATAGGAACTAAGATCTAACTGAATTTGATTATCAAGCATAGGAATCACCTCGACTCTAGTATAGCAAAAAAAGACATCAAGTTGATGACTTTTTCAGTGGGTTCGGTTTTATATGGCTTCTTTTTTTGCAAGATTTTACGAATAGATAGTTGAGGAGGAAATTATGTATCAAATTGAATTTAAAGAAGAGGCCATTCTACCTAGAGAACGTTTAGTAGAAGTTGGAGCTGAGCGTCTCAGTAATCAGGAATTACTAGCAATTTTTATTAGAACTGGGACAAAAAAAGAACCTGTTTCTATTCTCTCCAATAAATTATTGAATCGTTTGGAGAGTTTAGCGGCTCTAAGAGAATTATCCATTGAAGAATTGCAAAGTTTGACTGGAATTGGGCGCGTCAAGGCGATTGAAATTAAGGCTATGATTGAACTTGGAAAACGTATCAATCAATCAGAGCTACTCTTAAATGAGAGAATTTTGGGAAGTGAGAAGTTGGGACGTAAGATGATTCATGAAATCGGGCATAAGAAGCAGGAGCATCTTGTTGCACTTTATCTCAATACACAGAACCAGATTATCAGTCAAAAAACGATTTTTATTGGGAGTGTTAATCGTAGCATTGCAGAACCACGTGAAATTTTGCATTACGCAGTAAAATGCATGGCAACATCGATTATCATCGTTCACAACCACCCGTCGGGTTCAGTACAACCTAGTAGGAATGATTTGCTATTTACGGAGAATTTAAAAGAGTCCTGCGAAACGCTAGGACTGGTATTATTAGATCATTTAATTGTTGGAAATAAGGATTACTATTCTTTTAGAGAAGAAAGTGAGTTATTTTAAAGTTTATTGACAATATAGTGGAAGAGGTCTTTTTCAATCTCACGTTTACCGTAGAGTAGTTCAGGATGCCATTGAACCCCTAAAAATTTAGTTGGGTAGGTTGAATGAACTGCTTCAATAATCTGTTGATTATCTGATAGTGCAATGATTTCTAAGTCAGGTGCTAAGTCTTTGATAGCCTGACGGTGAAATGAGTTTACACTCGGAGCGGACTTATATATATCGTAAAGTGGACTATTTTGAGTCAGTTGAATCGTTTGACTGACTTCTTGTCCGTCTATGTCTTGCCAATGTTCAGAAATTGATTGATGAAGGCTACCACCTTGAGCTACATTGTAGAGCTGTAGACCTCGGCAGATACCGAAGATAGGTTTCTGATTTTCTTGGGCAGCTCTTATGAGGGCTAATTCAAACTCGTCACGCTTTGGTAGATAATTATCGCTGTCAATAGTCCTTTCTTCGTGATAGTAACTTGGCTGGACATTTTGTCCTCCTGTTAGGATGAGTTTATCAATAAGATGGATATAATATTTTGCCAAATCAGGCTCTGTAACAGGAAGGATGAGTGGGAGCCCGCCAGCATCTTCAATAGCTTGTACGAGGCAAGTCTGGGTATAAGAAAGCAGGGGTTCTGTATGATCCCCTGTTTTATAGTACGACGGGCATGTCGTACATCTGAGGTGAAAGTCCTCCGTGGGCACCCGCTACCGGTGAACCCTATAGCGACTCCCAAGCCTGACTATCGTGAGGTAGCGGATTAAAACGGTCTGGGGAGAGACCGTTTTAAGTCTGACGACGCTAGAAACCAAGATCGTCAGAGGAAGGGATA
>NZ_JAOTGJ010000070.1:0-1325 GCF_044427225.1 Streptococcus sp. 2022WUSS037
TTCAGTCTCTGTACCTTCGATAACGTAACGAGCTACAACTGAACCTGTCTTAACAACTGGTGTTTCAACTTTAGTATAGATGTAAACTACAGTCTTCTCACCCTCTTCAACTTCACCTGTTGGTGTTACACCTGTTTCATCAACTTTAACAAATGTATAGCCTTCGAAGTTACCTACGCTTGTTTCATAGGTTGAACCTACTTCACCATCACGAACGACATATGTTGTATCCGCAAGAACTTCGCCTTTATCAGTGATGTGACGAACAAGGACGCTACCTGTTTTCTTATCTTCGGTTGGAGTATTCACTTCTTCGTAAACGTAGGTAATGGACTTAGTACCTTCCGCAACTTGACCTTTCACTTCGTCAGTTCCATAGTGGAAGCCTTCTTTGTTACTTGTCAAGTGACCGTCTGTGGCAACTTGACCTACAGTCGCATCCGTTGCTTGTGCAACAAGACGGTATGTTTTGCCATCTTTAGTGATAACACTTGGGCGCTCTGTCGTCTTATCTGATGTGAGTTCGCCTGTATTGACAGTAGTATCGTAAGCTGATCCTACTTCTCCATCAGTGGTATCTTTAAACTCCGTACCGATAGTATTTCCTTCGGTATCTACGTAGTTAACGATGACTGAACCTTTCACTTCTTCGTAAACGTAGGTAATGGACTTAGTACCTTCCGCAACTTGACCTTTCACTTCGTCAGTTCCATAGTGGAAGCCTTCTTTGTTACTTGTCAAGTGACCGTCTGAGGCAACTTGACCTACAGTCGCATCCGTTGCTTGTGCAACAAGACGGTATGTTTTGCCATCTTTAGTGATAACACTTGGGCGCTCTGTCGTCTTATCTGATGTGAGTTCGCCTGTATTGACAGTAGTATCGTAAGCTGACCCTACTTCTCCATCTGTGGTATCTTTGAACTCTGTACCAATCTTAGTACCTTCGGTATCTACGTAGTTAACGATGACTGAGCCTTTCACTTCTTCGTAAACGTAGGTAATGGACTTAGTACCTTCCGCAACTTGACCTTTCACTTCGTCAGTTCCATAGTGGAAGCCTTCTTTGTTACTTGTCAAGTGACCGTCTGAGGCAACTTGACCTACAGTCGCATCTGTTGCTTGTGCAACAAGACGGTATGTTTTGCCATCTTTAGTGATAACACTTGGGCGCTCTGTCGTCTTATCTGATGTGACTTTACCTGTATTGACAGTAGTATCGTAAGCTGACCCTACTTCTCCATCTGTGGTATCTTTGAACTCTGTACCAATCTTAGTACCTTCGGTATCTACGTAGTTAACGATGACTGAGCCTTTCACTTCTTCGT
>NZ_JAOTGJ010000071.1:0-1046 GCF_044427225.1 Streptococcus sp. 2022WUSS037
AGAGTGAAAAACTTTCTTTGTGAACATCCATTCCGATGAAAAGTGTGGTAAAATGAAACATATAAGACCTCCAATTGAGTGTGGTAATTCCTGTTAGAAGTTGATTGTTTTTTTATTCTAGTGTACAGGTAAATCCACGGATTCTCAACTGGGGGTCTTTACATATTGTCTATATTATTATTTTAAACCAATTACTGTCAAATCTTTTTTTGAGCAAGAAAAATTTGCAGCGTATTCAGAAACTGGCGAGATATGTTACTTTGTTCCGAAAGCAGATGATTTCAAAAACCATCGCTCATACCACTATCAGGAGCTTACCAAGCGAGGGACTATTGAATTTCGAAGGACATGTACACAACCATTTGAAACAACATTTGCTCCCATAGCCTTTCATTTAGGTCTGCTCGCCAATCTCGTGAAATTGGAAGAAATTCTAGAAAGTACAGAGTTTTTTATAGAATTTGGTAGAGATTATTCAAAGCTACGTAGACAATTTTCGAGAAAAAAACTGTCTGATTTAGAACAAAGAATGGTGAAAGATTTTTCTAAGACATTATTAGATTGTGCACATGAAGCCCTCCTTTTGAGAGGATACAGAGAAGAAAAATATTTAACTCCACTGTACACTTCATTAATTGATGACCCCGGGGTATTGTGAAAATATGAGTAGGTAGCCATAGATTTTTACAAAAACATAAATACCTTTGCAAAAAAATGATATACTGCAGGCATACTAAGAAAATATACAATCTCCGATTAGTATGCCTCTCAGTTTTCACTCAGTTTTTCATAAAAAAATCCCAAAAAACCGGTTGACAATGTATAGTATGTCGTGATAGAATAATTGAGTTGTCTCTTGAGGAGTTAGTCAGTAGCGGAATGAAAAAAAGTTTCAAAAAAGTGTTGACAAGTTCAGTAGAAGATGATAGAATGATTGAGTTGTCTCTCGAGGGACTAGTTAACAGAGGAACGAAAAAAGTTTCAAAAAAAGTGTTGACAAAGTTCACAAGAAATGATAAACTAAGATAGTTGTCGCGAGAGCGCGA
>NZ_JAOTGJ010000072.1:0-964 GCF_044427225.1 Streptococcus sp. 2022WUSS037
CTATTTCCTGTTCGATGAGGTCAAAGAAATGGTCTAAGTTCTTCTCTTGGAAATGGAATAAGAGAAGTTGGTAGAGTTCATAGTGCTTTCGTAGTTCATCTGAGTAAAATAGGAGTTTTTCTAGAATTTCCTTGTTGGTTAAATGCATCCGAAACATAGGGCGATAAAATCGTTTATCATTGATTTTGCGGCTGTCTTGTTGTATCAATTTCCAGTAGCGTTTCAAGGCTCGGTATTCCTGCGATGTTCTGTCGAGTAGATTCATAATTTGAATACGGACACGGTTCATAGCACGACTAAGGTGTTGCACAATGTGAAATCGGTCGAGTACGATTTTTGCATTCGGGAGTGAAACAGTCTGGGAATAGACTGTTTCAGCCTGAGCTTAGAAATTGGAGAGCGAAGGGTTTAGCCAATTGGTAGTAGGGACTAAACATATCCATAGTAATGACTTTGACGCGATTTCTAACCTTTCTAGGATAGCGTATAAAGTGGTTTCGGATGGTTGCTTGCGTTCTTCCGTCGAGAATGGCAATGACGTTTAGGGAGTTGAAATCTTGTGCGATAAAGCTCATCTTCCCCTTCTTGAAGGCATACTCATCCCAGGACATGACTTCTGGAAGCTTGTTCCAATCCGTTTCGAACTTGAACTCATTGAGTTTTCGAATAACTGATGATGTTGAGATAGATAGCCTGTGTGCAATATGTTGCATTGCTTGATTTTCGATGAGTAATTGGGCGATCTTCTGGTTAACAGCGACGGAGATTTGGTGGTTCTTCTTGACAAGAGGAGTTTCGGCGACAGCCATTTTTCCGCAATCTTTACACTTGAAGCGACGTTTTCTGAGGCGGATAAGTAAGGGATAGCTAGCAGTTTCTAGGTAGGGGATTTTAGAGGCTTTCTGGAAGTCGTATTTGGCCATTTGTCCCTTGCATTTTGAACATTTAGGGGCTGTGTAATCCA
>NZ_JAOTGJ010000073.1:0-873 GCF_044427225.1 Streptococcus sp. 2022WUSS037
TTGCGGAGATAGTCATCTATTTCGTCAATAGTTACGCCGTCAATTCCTGCTGAACCTTTATTGGCTCTAACTTGATTGTAAGCGTCCAACATATTTGAACGGGATAGGATATTATCTAATAACTGTGACATGTGCGTACTCCTTTCTTGTTTCGGTGTCTGTAGGATATCTTATAATGATGAACTTTCTTCTAGTCATTACGTGACTGCCTCCAGTTCTATCAGACCATTCTTTACAGACACAATCGAAGTAGGTATACTTCGGTTTGACAGTCTTTATTTTCAGTGTCAAACTTTCAACAGTCACTCCCCTGACTGTTGAAATATTCAGCCCTTCGCTCCGTTTCTATTACAGAAATTTCATCACTACTATGGCTTCGGCTGAGAGCCTGCCCCAGCCATTGTTGTTCAACGAAGAATGAGTTGATAACAACAATTCTCATGATTCATTGTTACTACGTCTTATTGACGCTCATGAGACCTCACGGGATAAGTCGTACATCTTTCCTCGTTTACACAAGATATGAGGACGTTAAAAGGTCTAAGTGAAAATAGGAATTCCGACGAAGAGTCCAGTGACTCTAGGAGGAATTATCTTTTTCACACTGACCTTAGTTCGAATTCAATTACACTCGTGATTTACGCAGATAGGTTACGACTACCTTTTTGGACTTTGGTGTTCATAGCCACCTTATCCGCTATATACGCCTTTGTATCACGTTTCTGTTCGTAGTGCCACGATTTCGCTATCCCTTCCTCTGACGATCTTGGTTTCTAGCGTCAGACTTAAAACGGTCTCTCCCCAGACCGTTTTAATCCGCTACCTCACGATAGTCAGGCTTGGGAGTCGCTATAGGGTTCACCGGTAGCGGGT
>NZ_JAOTGJ010000074.1:0-757 GCF_044427225.1 Streptococcus sp. 2022WUSS037
ATAGTCATAACCACCCGTGAAAACGGGTGGCTTGTACACCGGCTGTAAGCCGTTTCTCTCCAGCGACGTCTAAAGACGTTCGCTGAACTTCGTTCAGGTTAGTGCTATAATTACTTGACTAATGCCCGTAACAACGGGCTTTTATCTTGTTCTAAAACTGCCATCTGAAAATGGATCTTCATACTCTTTGACACTCAATTTATCAAGTGCAATGTCATTTTTCTCCTGCTCGCGAATATATTTCGCAACTGTCTTTTCGTTTAGCCCAACGGTACTAACATAGTAGCCTCTAGCCCAAAACTTTCGATTTCCATACTTATATTTCAAATTAGCGTGTTTATCAAATATCATTAGAGCACTTTTACTTTTCAAATACCCCATAAAATCGGAAATCGAAAGTTTTGGGGGTATCAAGACAAGCATATGAACATGGTCTGGCATCATGTGTCCCTCAATGATTTCCACGCCTTTGTATCGACATAGATGACGGAAAATATCAATTAAGTCCTGTCTAATTTTGTAGTAAATGGATTTTCTACGGTACTTAGGTGTGAAAACTATGTGATATTTGCACATCCATTTGGTATGTGATAAACTGTAACTGGTTTTAGCCATTTCTTTTTCCTCCTTTATCTAACCTGAACAATTAGATTATAACAGGAAAAAGAAATGGAAGCTCAAAGCCTTGTCAGCCACCAGCATAGCTGGTGGTTTTCTTGTTTTTCTCTACGAGAAAAACTGGCTCGAAGCCATAAAA
>NZ_JAOTGJ010000075.1:0-752 GCF_044427225.1 Streptococcus sp. 2022WUSS037
CGATTTTATGCTATTCTATAAGTGAAATCTACAAGTGTTTGATATCGAACCTTCCTCCTCGCCTGTCTATCGGGTCGAATTGGACAGAGGTGGGATTGGAGGTAGATTTCAACTTGCTTGGAAGGTATTTGGTGACGGAAAAAGAGACGACAAATATAGCAGGCATCCGAAAAGCTGATTTTGTATCTATACTTTGTTTTTCGCTCTGGAATGATGACCTTAGAAGTGGTCATTTTGACGGCATTGTGAAAAGTGAGACGAGCGAATATTTCCTGAAGAATGCCTTCCAGCTTTTTAGCGTGAAAACTCACCAATCCAAGTGCATATTTCAAGTGACGAAAAGCGGTCTCTATGCCCCATCTACGGGCATAGAGGCTTTTTATATAGTCTACAGGCTTATCACAATTGGTCACGAGAGTCTCGTATTTATCAGGGGCTATTTCAAACCGAACCATGCGAAAAGAAAGGGAGTAAAACTCTGCTTCAGCTCCCCTTTCCCATTCTTTAGATAGAAAATCAAAAGTTTGATTGCTGGGAATAAACTTGTATTGATTCCTATCTTTCAGAAGTTCTTTGGTCTCCTTATTTTGTCGGCGGGTTAATTTCAAGGTAAAGGACTCGTCAAAGGTTTCTGTATGAGGTAGGTCCAAACTTTGCTTCATACTGTTTTTCCCATCTCGAATCCGAATCAGATAGAACCAGCCTTTTTCTTGGCAATGAGCCATCAAATTATAAGATTCATACCCCCTATC
>NZ_JAOTGJ010000076.1:0-731 GCF_044427225.1 Streptococcus sp. 2022WUSS037
TCCGTTAGCTGCCGTAAAAAATGATTTTTGGGAACAACAATATCATACAGGGGAGAATAGGAACTAAGATCTAACTGAATTTGATTATCAAGCATAGGAATCACCTCGACTCTAGTATAGCAAAAAAGCCATCAAGTTGATGACTTTTTCAGTGGGTTCATTCTCAGTGTTCCTTCATTTCAAACTATTCTTACCATCTGTTACCAGCAGATTTCACCTCTGTTGTAACATCCCTATACTCGAGATTAGTCAAACTTGCATAGACATCATTGATACTATCACGATAAAAATGATCCGACTGAGCAGATAGCTTAACCATTTTATCTTTATCTACTTCACTCGGTGCTTCTAGTGTAACAATACCATCCTTGTCAATAATCAATTTAGAGAAATTGTAAACATAGAAATCTGTTGAAGTTTTGACAAAAGAATCTTCTTTTATAGCCATTTAGTTTTAAAATAGCATTCCAAAGAATACTCAACCGATTGAAATCTCCTCAATAACTCAGCCACTTTTCTTTTCAATCCAGCCCAGAATCGTTCAATTGGGTTAAGTTCAGGGGAATAAGGTGGAAGCGGAAGAAAATAGTGCCCCTTAGCCACTGCAAGCTCATCTAGTTGTTTCTTGGGATGAAAAGCTGCATTATCCATAATGATGACATGGGGTTCTGTCAAGGATGGCAATAGCTGCTCCTGATACCACTTGATAAATAATTCCGCTGTCATCGTTC
>NZ_JAOTGJ010000077.1:0-634 GCF_044427225.1 Streptococcus sp. 2022WUSS037
GTAACCAATCCACGAATATCAGAGTGGCCAATGCCCGAAGCTAAGAACTAGGCTCTTTCTAGATACTTTTCATTTTTTATCAGTTCGATTGTTTTTTACTTGACAAAGGGCTTTACATATCAGTCATTTAGTTTCTCTTTTATTACTTCGTTAACTCGCCTTGCCTAACTCCAGTTATGCCTGCGGCTCGTTGCCTTATACTAATACTCATTTAAAATCAAAAATAGCCACCTACCACTCAAAGTGGATATGGAGCGTTTCGATTTTGTTATTTTTTTAGAAGAAAACAGCTACTTGAAATCCACGATCCTCAACTCAAACTTATAAATTAAGGTTTCACATGTTATAAGTAGCTTAGACTTGCTATTTTTGATTTTTATTGAGTATAAAAGGAAACTAAGCGACTATATAAGCGAAAAAGCAGCCGTCGGGCAATGTCATTAAGTTAAGGATCCTACTCCAATTTTTATTGGATAGGGTCTTTTTATTTTTCAATAAAGTGATAGTCTAAAATCAAAAAGGAGTTTTCCCATGGTTCAGTCTATTCAAACAATCCTAGAATCTTGCATCTCACAACTCTCATCGAACAGTTCTTCTTATGTTGTCCAACCAGATAAAGACTTTACCCGTTCCA
>NZ_JAOTGJ010000078.1:0-513 GCF_044427225.1 Streptococcus sp. 2022WUSS037
AACTGACCTTTCAAAGAGCGACCATATTCTCGATGAAAATATGTCTCAAACCCTGTCTCATCAATATAAACAGGAGTCAGATGGCTTAAGTTATTAAACTCTTTAAGGAACAAGTCTACTTTTTCAGGGTCTTGTTCATAGTAGGTACAACTCTTTTTTTTCGAGTATATCCCATCGCTTTGAGAGCGTAATGAATAGCTGTTGGATGACAGTCAAATTCAGAAGCTATTTCAGTCAAATAAGCATCTGGATGAGTTTCAAGATAGTTCTTTAATTTATCTCTATCAACTTTTCTTGGTTTGGTTCCTTTAACTTGGTGATGAAGCTCGCCTGTTTTCTCTTTTAAGTTTAGCCATTGATAGATGGTGTTGCGTGAAATATCGAAAATAACAGATGCTTCAGTAATACTGCCCGTTTTCTCACAGTATGCGAGAACTTTTTTACGAAAATCTAATGAATATGCCATAAATACATTATACCACAAATGTACTGTTTTTGTTTCATTTTACTATA